>DOIV01000149.1:0-7077 GCA_003511845.1 Flavobacteriaceae bacterium
AATTTAGCATCGGTTATTAATTTCGGTATTGCTGAAGACAATATTTTTACGATGTGGAACTGGGTTGGTGGGCGATATTCATTATGGAGTGCTGTAGGCTTGTCGGTTAGTTTGGCGTTGGGGTTTGAGCATTTCAATCAATTATTGACAGGAGCTTTTAAAATGGATGAGCATTTTAAAACAGCAGATTTCGATAAAAACATTCCAGTAACTTTGGCCTTAATTAGCATTTGGTACAATAATTTTTTTGAAACTGAATCAGAAGTTGTGATTCCTTTTTCGCAATACTTAACACAATTGGTTCCTTATTTACAGCAACTTTCTATGGAAAGTAACGGGAAGTCTGTTGATAGAGATGGTCATAAAACTAGCTATCAAACAGGAAATATAATTTGGGGGAATACAGGTACCAATGTACAACACGCCTTTATGCAATTGATTCACCAAGGTACAAAGTTAATTCCAGTTGATTTTATAGGCTTTTCTGAATCGTTGTATGGCAATACAGATCATCATAATAAGTTGATGGCTAATTTTTACGCTCAAGCAGAAGCATTATATTTAGGTAAAACTAAAGCAGAAGTACATTTAGAATTGAAAACTGCCAATCAAAAAGATAAAATTGAGAAATTATTACCATTTAAAGTTTTTGAAGGAAACAAACCTTCAAATGCTTTATTGATGGATAAACTAACTCCTGAAAACTTAGGAGGACTAATTGCAATGTACGAACACAAAACATTTGTACAAGGTCATATTTGGAACATCTACAGTTTTGATCAGTTTGGCGTAGAATTAGGTAAAGAATTGGCTAAGAAATACCTTTAGGTTTCTTAATTTCAAAATGTCATTCAGTCCTGAGGAAGGGAAGGATTACGATGAATTTTAGTACTCTGTCATTCCTGCGTAGGCAGGAATCTAAAGTAATAAATTGTCAATGGTTCGAAGTAAAACACTAAAATAACCTATTATAATCAGGATTCCTTTAATGATATGGTTGTTAATAGGTTAATATCATAAATTATTCACAAGGGCTATTCACAAGTTCTACAAATAAGTTGATAAAAAGTTAATGTTATCTTAAAGTTTAATTGATATAAATACGTATTTTTACTTCGTTAATTTTAAACTAATTTAATTTACACATGCAATCAAAAGTTAAATACAAGCATGTAATCATTAAAAACAATCAAAACACATGAAAAAAATTACTCAATTACTAATGGTGATGTTATTTTTCGCAATGTCGTCAACCATTTACGCACAAACAATTACAGGTACTGTAAGTGATGAATCTGGGCCTATGCCAGGAGCAAACATTGTTGAAAAAGGGACTACCAATGGTACCACAACAGATTTTGATGGTAAATTTACGTTGAAAGTTTCAGAAGGTTCTGGAACTGCAATTGTTTCTTTTATTGGTTATACCAATAAACAACTAAACTTTACAATAGCTGGAGATGAAACAAAAGATTTAGGTACAATCACATTAACTTCTAATAATACCTTAGATGAAATTGTAATTACTGCAGTTTCTTTTGCTGTTGATAGAGAAACTCCAGTAGCAGTTTCAACAGTTAGAGCTCAAGAAATTGAAGCTAAATTAGGGACACAAGAATTTCCTGAAATTTTAAAATCAACTCCTGGGGTATACGCTACAAAATCTGGCGGTGGTTTTGGTGACGGTAGAATTAACCTAAGAGGTTTTAATTCTGAAAATGTAGCTGTGATGATTAATGGAGTTCCTGTTAATGACATGGAAAACGGTAGAGTTTATTGGTCTAACTGGGCTGGTTTAGCTGATGTAACTTCTGCTATGCAAGTACAAAGAGGTTTAGGAGCTTCTAAGGTTGCTGTGCCTTCTATTGGTGGTACAATTAATATTCTATCTAAAACAACAGATGTTGAAAAAGGTGGAAGTATTTTGGTAGGTGTTGGTCATGATGGTTATCAAAAATACGGAGCAACTATTTCTACAGGTTTATTAGATAACGGGTTTGCTGTTACAGTTTCTGGTGCTAAAACCAAAGGTAATGGTTATGTTGACGGAACAGAATTTGAAGGGTATAATTATTTTGTGAATATTTCAAAACAATTAGGAGAAGATCATAAACTATCATTAACTTCTTTCGGAGCACCTCAACGTCACGGACAAAGACAAAACAGAAGTTCAATTGCTCGTTATAGAAACGCTGAAAGTGGTATTAAATTTAATCCAGATTGGGGGATTAAAAATGGAGCAGTAACTCACATTGAAGATAATTTTTACCATAAATCTCAAACTTCTTTAAATCATTATTGGACAATTTCTGATAAATCTAGCTTATCAACTGCATTGTATGCCTCTTGGGGGAATGGTGGTGGTGGTGGTACTGCTGGGTCTAATAGAGATTTATTTGGCGTTAGAATTGGTGGTGATGACCAACCTGTTGATTTAGACAATATCGTTGAAATTAATAGAGCAAATGGTGTTCAAGGTTTAGGTTCTGAAGCCTTTTTAAGAGCTTCTAGAAATGACCACAGCTGGTATGGAGTATTATCAACGTTTAAAACAGATCTTTCAGATAACTTAGCTTTAGTAGCTGGTGTAGATTTAAGAACTTACACAGGAAGACATTTTAGAGAAGTAACTGATTTATTAGGAGGTTCATATGTGTTAGATGATTCTAATGACAATAATCCTAATGCAGCATTAAAAGTTGGAGATAAATTTGCGTATAACAATGATGGTGAAGTAGGTTGGCAAGGTTTTTTCACTCAATTAGAATATAATAACGATGTATTAGCAGGGTTTATTTCAGCTTCAGTTTCTAACACATCATATAAAAGAATTGATCATTTTCAATATTTAAATAGTGATCCATTAAGAGAAACAGATAAGTATAACTTTGTTGGTTATGGTATAAAAGGTGGTGCAAACTACAACTTGAATGAAAACCATAATGTTTTTGTAAATGTTGGTTATTTTGAAAAAGCTGCTGAATTTGGTGCAGTTTTTCAAGATTATGATAATGATCATATCAATGCAGATGCAGAAAATCAAAAAATATTTTCTGCTGAATTAGGTTATGGTTTCAGAAATGAAAAACTTTCCGCCAATGTAAATTTATACAGAACACAATGGAATGACAGAACTGAAACGGATAATTTTTCAGCTGAAACTTCTACCGGATCAGGTGTATTTGTTGATTATTTTGTAAACTTAACAGGTGTTAATGCATTACACCAAGGGATAGAATTTGATTTTAACTATAAAGCGTCGGACAAATTGACTTTAACGGGAATGCTTTCTTTAGGAGATTGGACTTGGACTGAAAATTTAGAAAACGTTCAAATATTTGACGAAAATCAAAACCCTATAGGAGACCCAATTAATTTATTTATGAAAGATTTAAAAGTATCTGATGCAGCTCAAACAACAGCAGCTTTAGGTCTTAATTGGGAATTGATGAAGAAAACGCACTTCTCTGTAGATTATAATTATTTTGGTAATTATTACGCAGACTTTAATCCTAGTGATAGAAAAGTTCAAGGTACACCTCAAGCTTGGAAAGCACCAGAATATGGTACTTTTGATGCAAGCCTTAGATACGGATTTGAATTTGGAGCTTTCGATGCTACGTTAACAGCAAGAATGAATAATGTACTTAATACTGAGTATATTTCTGATGCTCTAGACGGAGGTAATCATGACGCTGCTACCGCTTTAGTTTGGTTTGGCTACGGAAGAACATTTAACTTCAGTGCAAAAATTAGATTTTAATCAAAAAAAATAAAACAATGAACTTTTCAAAGAAAAATCACGAATACCATAAAACAAGTAGAAGTTTTATGAGTAAAAAAATAATTTATTTAATAGCAATTACAGCAGTATTCTTTACTGGTTGTAACCCGATGGAAGATATCTATACTGAATTAGATAAACAAGAAAATATAATCACCGGTGAAGTTGACATTACTTTAACAGATGATGATTATGATGCTTTAGATTTGAAATTTGGTAATTTTAATTCTATTGATGATGCAAAATCTATGATTCCGGCTTTGTTAAAAGAAAAATATCCTGTTTGGGGAGATGGTTCTTTAGCAAAGGTTAGTTTTAAATGGTATAATAAAGTAAAAACATATAGTAAAAATATTTATGCTCTATCTGATGAAGAACATAATGATATTACAGGTAATACTTATGGTAATTTTGATAGAGGGCATCATGTGTTTAATTATTTAGAGGCAAAGTATTCTTCTCCAGAAGAGGGTGATTTTGTATCATTAAGATACCGTTATTACTCAGGTGGCGAAACAACTTTAACTAACGGATTTTATTTTAAAAATGATAAGTGGAATAAAGTAAATGGCTTTACCGAAGATGAATACAATGCAATGGGAGAAAGTTATCCTAACTTTTCAAGTCATGATGAAGCTGCAGCTAAAATACCTATAGCTTTATTAGATATTTTCAAGTTTGACCCAAAAGAAGCTGGCGAAATTGTACAAACTATGTATGAATTGTACAAAGGAGGTGGTGTAACTAAAAGTTATACTAGTAACTTTGTTTTTGATGGTACAGCTTGGTCTAAATACAATAACGTAGCTAAAGAGACTATTAAATTTGGTCATGACGGTACTACTTGGGTACCAGATAACACCATAAAATACACGCTAACTGCTGCTGATTATGATTTAGTTGGTAATGGTAATTATGGTAACTTTGATGTAAGATCTGGTAAAAATGAAGAAACTGTGGCTTCAAGAGTTACTAAGATTAACACAATCTTATCAAATAATTTTCCTAACGATGCTGAAGGACAAAAATATGTAGTGTTTTATAATATTTATAATGGTGCTGCAGGTGTTTGGAGTACGAAAGTAATTAAATCTGGTTCTGAATATATTTTGAATGAGTAATTTTTTTAAACAAAATTTTTAATAAAAGCCACCTCAAATGAGGTGGCTTTTTCGTTCTAAAAAATAGTATATTTGTACATAAATTTACTACCTCGTAAGAATACGAGGTAGTAAATAGAAATTCCCTTTATATTTCGACGCTAGAGTCGGGGAATTAAACCCTTTTTGGCTATCGCCCTGCGATAAAAATAACTATTAAGATGAAAAAAATCTTTTTTATAATTGTTTCAAGTATTCTAATATTCAGTTGTAGTAGTGATAACGGAACAGTAGACCCTAAACCTGACCCTGTAGTTAAAAAACCACTTGCGGCTGATGATAAATTTGATTTAGTTGAAGATAATGATCTTATTTTCTCTGACTTATTAGCTAATGATGAAAAAGGTGATAATGCTAAAATAAATTCAATAGACTCAACTGGTTCAAACGGAGGTAAGATAGAAGATAATAGAAATGGAACATATACATACACTCCTCCATCGGGTTATGTAGGTACAGATACTTTTAAATATACGATTTGTGACAACAATACTCCAAAAAATTGTTCTACAGCAACAGTAACAGTTACCATTACAGATGAAGGGTCACCTATGGCAGTAGATGATAGCTATAATGCAGTAAAGAATACCACTAGAATTTTTACTGAAATTTTAGAAAATGACACGCTAACTGATGATGCAGAAATAACATCTGTAGATAATACAAATACTGAAGGAACAGCAACACTTAATACTGATGGAAGTATTAGTTATACTCCTAAAAACAATTTTGTTGGTGATGATACATTTACGTATACCATTTGTGATGATGATTCTCCAACACAAACCTGTACTTCTGCAACTGTAATCATTACAATACTTGAATCAATTGTATTCAATATTCCTTCCGAATTAACTTCTTATTATGCTACAATGGCTTTAGTAGATGACGCAGATTTGAGTTATTCATTATTAAAAGAATTTACGATACAAAAGCACACCACAATTTTATCTTACGGACAAAGACATAATTATCTTTATAATGCTGATGAAGACAAGGCAAATACAGATAATGTAATTTTGATGTATTCAGGCGAAAGTAGGTATTGGGAAGAATATACTTCAGGCTCAAATAGTCACAGTCCTCAAACTTTTAATACTGAACATATATATCCACAATCAAGATTAAGTACTAATGATGCAAAAACAGATTTACACCATTTAAGATCTTGTGATGCCAGTATAAATTCTCAAAGAAGTAATTTCCCTTTTACAAATGGAAATGGAACCTATGAATTAGATGGAGATAAATGGTATCCTGGTGACGAATGGAGAGGAGATGTTGCTAGAATGATTATGTACCTAAATATTAGATATGGTGAAACTTTCGATAAAGTAGGTACATTAGAGTTGTTTTTAGAATGGAACAAAGCCGATCCGGTTTCTAATTTTGAAGAACAGCGTAATAATATAATTGAAGGAGCACAGGGTAATAGAAATCCTTTTATTGATAATCCGTACATTGCAACTCTTATTTGGGGAGGCGATACCGCTGAAAATAAGTGGTAATAATTAAATTTTCTAATTAAGAATGATTATAAATATATAAACCCCGTATCTGCGGGGGTTTTTGTATTTAAAAATTAACTAATTTTGTTCAAAATAAAACACAAGTATAATGATGAAAATGGTTCATTCTTATTGGGCTTACTTAGCGGTTATGCTATTACTTTTTGCAACGATTAACGCCATTTCTGGATTGGTAAAAAAGCGAGATTTTAAAGATCAAGATTTACGTATTTCATTATTTACATTAATAGTAATGCATATTCAATTACTTATAGGTTTAGGTTGGTACTTTATGTCACCTCCTTACAAGCTGCTAAAAGCAAACGGTATGGGTGAAACAATGAAAGATAGAGCTATACGCTTGTTGGCTGTAGAACACCCATTAATGATGATTGTAGCTATTGTATTTATTACGATAGGTTGGTCAAAACATAAAAAGAAAGATACAGATAATGGCAAATTTAAAACCATTGCTGTTTTTTATGGCTTAGCATTGTTATTTGTATTGAGTAGAATACCTTGGTCTCAATGGTTTTAATCTAAAGAATTCCTCGTCAGCTTGCTGCGGGGTAGTTCATTAAATATTTTTTGATTTTAGAATAGTGATTAACGATTTTAGATTTTT
>DOIV01000149.1:7460-15081 GCA_003511845.1 Flavobacteriaceae bacterium
ACATTCGCTACTCTTCATTCATCATTTTAAACTTGTCTCTATCCTCTAAAAACCCGAATTTATTTCTTGTTTTAGTCAATTCATCCATTGAAATGGAAATAATCTCAGTAGTATTTTTATTAGGTTCAATGGTAGAAATTTCACTACCTAGAGCATTATAAGCAGCTGAATTCCCTGAATATTCATGTCCGTTATCATCAGCACCTATTCTATTAACTCCAACAACATAACTCATGTTTTCGATGGCTCTTGCTTTTAAAAGTGTAGACCATGCAGTAATTCTAGGTTTTGGCCAATTGGCAACATAAATTAATAGATTATAATCATCCGTATTTCTTGACCAAACAGGAAAGCGTAAATCGTAACAAATCATTGGGCAAATTTTCCAGCCTTTATAAGCTACAATAAGTTTTTTGTTGCCCGCAGTATAAATTTTATCCTCACCAGCCAAGGTAAAGGTATGTCGTTTGTCGTAAGTTTTGATTTCTCCAGTAGGATGTACAAAAACCAAACGATTGTAATACTTGTTGCCCTCTTTAATTATTAAACTTCCAGTAATGGCAGTGTTTTTCTCTTTTGCTAAATACTTTAACCAATGAATAGTTTCACCATCCATAGTTTCTGCAACTTTTTCAGGATTCATGGTAAAACCTGTAGTAAACATTTCAGGTAAAATAATTAAATCAACAACCTCAGAAATTGATTTAATTTTTTCTAAAAACACCTGCCTGTTTTGTGCTGAATTTTCCCAAACCAACTCTGATTGAATGATGGTTATTTTTAAAATGTTTTTCATTATAGGTAACGCTTATTAATAAAAAAAGGTTCTTCTGTTATACAAAAGAACCTTGATGTTTTAATATTTTCTCAAAGTGAATTATTTAGTTTTTTTCACTTTATTTTTATTCTTCTTAATTTTTTCTTCTAGTTTTTCTAGTTTTTCCAGCCACTTTTCTTCATCATCTGGTGACAGCTTTCCTTTTCTTTTTAATTTTTCGAATTTTTTCTTCTCTTTATCTAATTTGTCTTCACTTTTAGATAAGTTACTAATAGCCTTTTCGTGTTTTTCAACTTCCTTTTCAGCCTTTTTCACTTTCTTTTCGGCTTTTTTTTCCTTTTTTTCAGCTTTCTTTACTTTTTCTTCCTTTTCTTCTTTAACCTGTTTTTTAGAAGCTTTATCTAGAATATCATTTTTGTCAGATTTTTTAATAATGTCAGTAACATTAGTTCCGTCTAAAAATATTTTCTCTTTTTTTACTTTATAGGTTTTACCATCATGTTTAATTTTTTGTGCTGATACTAATGTAATTGCAAATAAACATAAAACAGTAAATAGTAATTTAAATTTTTTCATGGTATTCATTTTAGGTTTTTATTTATAATACTTAACTCTATAAGGTCGATTTTGTTGTATTAAAATCGGTTATATCTAAAATAGTAGAAACAAATATAATACCAGAATTTAGATTTCACATAATATTTCTATAGCTTTTTGCAAAGTTTCTTCTTTTTTAGCAAAGCAAAAACGTAACATTTTTTGGTCTAATTCTTCTGTATTAAAAACAGAAATAGGAATGGTTGCTATTTGGTGTTCTACCACCAATCTCTTGGCGAATTCAATATCATTCTCATCTGTAATAGCACTATAACCTAACAATTGAAAATAAGTACCTTGAGAAGGAATAAATTTAAAACGTGAATTTTTGATGCCATTTAAAAAAAAATCTCGCTTTTCTTGATAAAAATTATTCAGAGACAAATAGTTATTTTCATTCTTTAAATACTCAGCAAAAGCTATTTGCATAGGATGATTTACACAAAAAACATTAAACTGATGTACTTTTCTAAATTCGTGCATTAATGCTTTAGGAGCAACACAATAACCTATTTTCCAACCTGTATTGTGAAATGTTTTACCGAAAGAAGCCACAATAAAACTACGTTCTTTTAAATATGGAAATAAACATAAACTTTGATGAGGTTTACCATCAAAAATAATATGTTCATAAACCTCATCACTCAACACAATAATATCAGTATCCTTTACTATATTTTCTAGAGTAAGCATATCATCTTTACTCCAAATTGTTCCTGAAGGATTGTGAGGTGAGTTGATGATAATCATCTTGGTTTTAGTGTTGATCAATTGTTTAACCTTATTCCAATTTATCCTAAAATTAGGAGCTTCTAATTGTACATAGACAGGTTTACCTTCATGCAAATCAATAGCAGGTTCATAACAATCGTATGCAGGTTTAAACATAATTACTTCATCATCCTTATGAATAAAAGCACTAACTATTGTAAAAATAGCTTGAGTGGCACCAGAAGTGATCGTTATTTCAGTATCAGGATGGTAAGTCGATTGGTATAAATTGTTGAATTTTTCTGAAACCTGTTCTCTTAAAGCAAAAACACCTTGCATTGGTGCGTATTGATTATAACCATCTTTCATGGCATTTGAAACCAATTCAATAAGTTTGGGGTCAGTATCAAAATCAGGAAATCCTTGTGATAAGTTTATAGCATTATGCTCTTTTGCCAATTTAGACATGATAGTAAAAATAGTAGTTTTTACATTTGGTAGCTTAGAATTGAATTCCATAAAAGAAAAATTTATCTCACAAAATAACAAAAAGTGAAGAGGAGTTCATTATTAATTCTGTATTTTTTATCTTTGTTGCATTCAAAAAAATAATTGCTAAGAATTAACAATAACCCCCTATGAAATTTTTTAAAATTGTATTACTTTTTATTTCACTACAAACCTCTGCTCAACAAGGTGGTATGTGGATTCCCTCTTTACTTAACGGGATGAATGAACAAGAAATGCAAGCTTTAGGCAGTAAATTAACTGCAAAAGACATTTTTGATGTCAATAACTCAAGTTTAAAAGATGCCATTGGGCATTTTAATGGCGGTTGTACCAGTGAAGTAATTTCTCCTAAAGGCTTGTTATTGACTAATCACCATTGTGGTTTTAGTCAAATACAGTCACATTCATCAATAGAAAATGATTATTTAAAAGATGGTTTTTGGGCTATGACTTTAGCAGAAGAATTACCCAATGAAGGTTTGTATGTAGATTTTATTGTTCGAATTGAAGACGTTACAACCAAAGTGTTAAATGGGGTTAATGATGGTATGACGGCTCAGGTAAGGCAATCATTTGTTGATAGCAATATCAATGCCGTAAAAAAAGCTGCAGTAGTTGAGCCATGGCATAAGATAAAAATTAAACCGTTTTTTAAAGGCAACCAATATTTTTTGTTTGTTTTTGAACGCTTTGAGGACATTCGTTTGGTAGGTGCACCTCCAACCAGCATAGGTAAATTTGGTTCTGATACTGACAATTGGGTGTGGCCAAGACATACAGGTGATTTTTCTATCTTTAGAATTTATGCCAACAAAAATAATAGACCCTCAAAATATTCAATTGATAATGTGCCTTACACTCCAAAACACTTTTTACCTATATCATTAGATGGTGTAGAAGAAGGCGATTTTACAATGGTTTTTGGTTTTCCAGGAAGAACCAATGAATACCTACCCGCAGTAGCTATAGAACAACTTACAGAAAAGATAAACCCTAGCAATATTGCTGTTAGAGAAGCTGCCTTAAAAGTAATGGATGCTTATATGAAATCTAATGATACGATTAGGATTCAATATGCTTCTAAGCAAGCAAGAATTGCCAATTATTGGAAAAAATGGATAGGTGAAAACAAAGGACTTAAAAAAAGCAAAGCCATTGCAAAAAAACGAGAATTTGAAGCAGAATTTACTAAAAAAATTATAGAAAAAGGTTTAGAAGTTCAATACGGCTCCTTGTTAGAAGAATTTGAAAGTGCTTATGCTGAATTCAATAATATTAATATGTTACGGTCACGTTTTACTGAGGTATTTATCAGAAATAATGAATTGATGAAAATCATGTTTAGGTTGACACAAATGGAAGATGCTGCTTATAATCAGGAATCTTTTAACAAAGCAAAAGCCTATATGATTTCTACATTAAAAGGCATTCATAAAAATTACAATGCTGAATTAGACAGAGCTATTTTTAACGAAATTATGCCTTTATATACTGATGAGGTTAATGATAGAATTTATGATAAGACAAGTTTTACTAATTTAGATTCTGCACTTGTTGTTTTAGAAGGTAGTCCTAGCCAAGTAATTCAAAGAATAAATGAAGATGCTGCTTATCAATATGCAAAACCTTACATTATGGAGTTCTACACGCGAATAGAACCAGAATATCAAAGTAAAAAATCGAATATTAATGCCATTCAAAAAGATTATATGCAAGCATTAATGCAGGTTATGCCTAATGAACGTTATTTTCCGGATGCAAATGGCACATTAAGAGTTACTTACGGACAGGTAAAGGGTTACGAACCAAGAGATGCGGTGTATTACAAGCCTATTTCTTATTTAGATGGGGTAATTGAAAAATATGAGCCAGATGATTATGAATTTGATGCACCAGCAAAATTACTTGAATTGTATGAAACACAAGATTATGGACAATATGCTGATAGTAATGGTAAACTACCCGTTTGTTTTTTAGGTACCAATCATACTACAGGTGGTAATTCTGGCAGTCCTGCTATTGATGCACATGGTAATTTGGTGGGTTTAAATTTTGATAGAGTTTGGGAAGGCACCATGAGTGATTATTATTACGATGCTGAAATTTGCCGAAATATTATGGTTGACCTACGTTATATACTTTTTATTGTTGACAAATTTGCAGGAGCAACACATTTGATAGAAGAAATGACATTGGTACATCCTAAAAATAATACCGTTAAATTGATTGAAAAGAACTAAAACCGATAATAAGCCCTTGATTTTTCAAGGGCTTATTTTTTAAATTTTTATCATTTGTTTTCTATCTTCACACAAATTTTGACTATTTCAAAACCATCGTTTCTTTAGAAAACTGTTTCAAGCTAAAGAACACAGCAACAACTGCCAATAGAATTAATGACCCAACTACCATGATATAATGAGCAGGTTGTATGGTACCAGCAATAATCTCTTTAGTTGCCAACGCAATATTTAAAATAGGAATCCATACCGTTTGCCAATTCAATTCTACGCCAGGCATTAAGGCAATCATAGCTGGTATAATTACTAAAAAACTCATTGGTGTGGCATAACTTTGTGCTTCTTTAAAACTACTTGCTCTTACTACTACTGCTGATAATAATCCTGCAAAGAAAACACTTAAAGGAATGAGCATAGCAAATAACATCAAGATAAATTTCAAGCCTAAGATATCATTTATTGCATTTAAAAAATCAGGAGGAATACCATCAATAAATTTTAAACCCACAAACATACCTGCAATAGTCATTAATGCTGCAGAAATACCAATTAATGCAATAGTAATAGTTTTACCAATTAAAATTTTAAACCGGGAAGCAGGCACGGTCAATAAGGTTTCTATAGTACCACGTTCTTTTTCTCCGGTAATTAGATCTAATGCAGGATACATACAGCCCATAAAACAAAAGATAATAAAAATATATGGTATAAAACCACCAATCATTTTACCTATTTGTTCTTTAGGTGAAGCGATATCAATTTTTGAAATCGCAAGTGGCTCAAGAGCTTCAGGCGAAAGGTCTAATTGTTTTATTCGATCATCCATAATAACCGATTTATAACTATCTAATTTTTCTCTAATCCGTTTTTCCACCATTAAATTGGTCGATTTATAATAGAGATTCAATCCTCCAGATTTTAAGTTTGAAACTTTCTCTTCAAAGTCAGGCTTGAATTCTAAAACAGCATCTAAACTTCCGTTGTTGATAGAGTCTTTTACTCCAACTAAAGCGATATTATTTACCAATACAAATGTAGTATCTTTAAATTGTGAGACTATGTTCTGAGGTGCACCAATTAAAGCCACTTTAAGTTGTTTGTGTTGTTCTTTATTTAGTAAATTTTGCTGTAATTTTGTTACCCCTAACAACAATAATGGCATGGCTAAGGCAGGTAATAATATTGCGGAAAACAACGTTTTTTTATCTCTTAAGGTGTCAGTAAGCTCCTTTTTTATAACGGTGAATATAGTTTTCATTTTTAGTTGTTTTGGTTTACAATGTTGATAAATGCTTCTGTTAACGATTTCCCTTCTGATTGCTTTCTAAAGGCATCCATGGAGTCGTTATAGATTAAAGTTCCTTTAGCGATAATAGCGAGATCATCACAGAGTAAATCTACTTCACTCATAATATGTGAAGAAAATATCACTGTTTTCCCATCTTGCTTACATTGTCTAATCAATTCAATAATACTATTTGCTGTAATGACATCTAGACCTGAAGTAGGTTCATCAAAAATAACTACACTTGGGTCATGAATCATACTTCTAGCTATAGATACTTTTTGTTTCATACCTGTTGAGAGTTGACCTATACGCTTTTTTGAAAAATCATTGATAGCCAATTGATCAAAAAGCATTTCTTTACGTTCTTTAAAAACTGAGGAATCCATATCATGTAAATCTGCAAAATATTTTACAATTTCACCTGGTGTTAACCTGTCGTAAAGATTTGTTGAGCCTGTTAAAAACCCTATTCTTCTTCGTACTTCTTGTGGGTCATCATTAACACTTATACCATCTACTTTAATGTCTCCAGAAGACGGAGTTAATATGGTAGAAACCATTCGTAATAAGGTGGTTTTTCCTGCTCCATTTGGCCCTAATAAAGAAAACACACTACCAGGCTTACAGGTGAAACTCACATTATTTACTGCAGAAACAGAAGTGCTATTGGTTTGTAATTCTTTGCGTTGTTTTTTACTTAGAGCATATTGCTTTGTAATATTTTCGACTTGAATCATAAAAAGTTTTGTTATTTTGTTACTTATTGGTAGTACAATTTAGTGTTTTGTTACATATTTTTAATGAAAATTATAAAAACAAAAACAATCCCAAAGACCTAAATAGGAATTTGGGATTTTTTATTTTGAGATTTAAAGAAATTTATCCTTTCAAACTAGCTATCAAATATTCTCTATTCATTCTAGCTATATTCTCTAAAGAGATTCCTTTTGGGCATTCTACTTCACAGGCACCTGTATTTGTACAGTTACCAAAACCTTCTTCATCCATTTGTTTTACCATGTTTAAAACTCTGTCAGTAGCTTCTACTTGACCTTGTGGTAATAAGGCATATTGTGAAACTTTAGCAGCAACAAACAACATAGCACTTGAATTTTTACAGGTAGCCACACAAGCTCCACAACCAATACAAGCGGCAGCATCCATAGCCTCATCTGCGGCATGTTTAGAAATAGGTGTTGCATTAGCGTCTTGAGTATTACCAGAAGTATTTACAGAAATAAAACCTCCTGCTTGTTGAATACGCTCAAAAGCCATTCTATCTACTACTAAATCTTTAATTACTGGGAAAGCTGCAGCTCTAAATGGTTCAATAGAAATGGTTTCACCGTCTTTAAACATACGCATATGCAACTGACAAGTAGTAATTCCTCTATCCGGGCCATGAGCTTCACCATTAATATGTAGTGAACACATTCCACAAATTCCTTCACGACAATCATGATCAAAAGCAATAGGGCTTTCATCTTTAGCAACGAG
>DOIV01000213.1:0-4762 GCA_003511845.1 Flavobacteriaceae bacterium
TCATGTGTTACAAAAATCGCTGTTACATTGGCTTTACGTATAATGTCAAAAATTTCATCTCTCAATTGTATGCGTAACATCACATCTAAATTACTAAAAGGCTCATCTAAAATTAAAATTTCAGGTTTTGGTGCTAATGCCCTTGCTAAAGCTACACGCTGTTGTTGCCCTCCAGATAATTGATGGGGATATCTATTTATATATGTTGTCATATTCACCAATGCTAGAACTTCTAAAATACGCTGTTCTTTATCTTCAAATTTTGAAAGTCCATAGGCTATATTTTTACCAACCGTAAGATGAGGAAATAAAGCATAATCTTGAAATACCATACCGATATTTCTCTTTTCAGGAGCAATAAAAATTGAATCAGAATTAACAATTGTATTGTTTACTTTAATGAGACCACTATTTGGAGTTTCCAATCCAGAAATTAATCGTGTTAGGGTAGTTTTACCGCTACCGCTTTCTCCAACAATAGCGACTATTTCCCCTTTTTTAAGAGATAAATTAATATCATTTAAAACATATTCATCCTTTTTAAAAAATTTTGATAATTGCTCTATTTTTAATATTTCATCCATTGTTGAGGTTAAGATTATTTGGCTCCCAAAATTAATTTATTCAATAAAATAATAGGTATAATACCCGTTACTATAATTAATAGAGACGGTATTGATGCTTCCATTATTTGTTCATCACTGGCATATTCATAGGCTTTAACAGCTAAGGTGTTTATATGATATGGTTTTAAAATAAGTGTTAATGGTAATTCTTTCATAATATCTACAAAGACTAAAATAAAAGCACTTAACAAACCTGTTTTTAGTAATGGAAGTTCAATTTTAATAAAAGTTACTAAATTATTTTTCCCTAATAATTTTGACGATTCTGATAGTTGTTTTCCTATTTTTGTTTGGCTAGCTTCAATAGGATTAAAAGCAACTGCTAAAAATCGAATAATATAGGCGTAAACAAGAATTGCTATGGTTCCATTTATAATCAAACCTATATCTATATTCATGACTTGTTTCATTGTTTTTATAAACCATTTATCTAAAACTAGTGTTGGGATCATGACACCTAAAGCAATAACTGCTCCTGGGATAGCATAGCCTAAAACAGCAATTTTAGGAGTGTCTTTTAAAAATTTCAATCTATTCCATTTTGGAAAATACAATACCATTACGGCTATTAAGACTGTTAAAAAAGCGGTTAGAATAGAAATGCTTAAACTTTGTAAAGCGGTATTGAAAAATGCTATAGAGATTGTATCCGAATAGGTAAGAAATGCCCAATACACTAACTGTAAAAACGGAAGTAAAAATCCGAATACCAAAGGAATACTGGCTAAACCGAATAATAGAAATTGAAATTTCTTCGAACTATTTTTTTTAGGCAATTGAATATCGCTTTTTAAAGCAAGATTGTATTTTTTATCACCACGTTGTAGGCGTTCTAAAAAAATAAGTACAAATACAACAAGTAACAATAATGCAGATAAATATACGGCTGTATTTGGTTCTTCTAAGGAAAACCAAGTTCTAAAAATTCCTGTGGTAAATGTATTTACACCAAAATATTTTGCTGCACCATAATCATTCAAGACTTCCATTAAAACCAAAAAAAGTCCACCAATTATTGCAGGTCTAGCAACGGGTAATACAATATTAAAAAAAGTTTTTATTTCGCTTGCACCCAATAATTTTGATGCCTCAATGAGTCTGTTTGATTGATATAAAAAAACTGCTCTAGTACTCACGTAAACATAAGGAAATAATGATAGACTTAAGACTACAATAAGCCCGTAAATATTCATGATATCAATTTTAATCATAGAAATTCCTACTTTTCTTAATAGCAATTCTAAAGACCCGCCATAATCAAAAATACCTGCATACGCATAGGCTGTGATATAAGATGGTATTGCCAATGGCAAAATGAGCATCCATTCTATTGTGTTTTGAAACGGAATTTTATACCGACTCACAATCCAAGCGGAAGAAACGCCAAATAATAAAGTTAAGATAATACATCCAAAAATTAACCATAAAGAATTGATGGTGTAGTCTGCTAAAAGGTTTTTGACAATATGTTGCCAAGTTTCTCCAGGTCCTGAAAATAATTTTAGAAAAATAGTAAGTATCGGTACAGCAATAAAAATAACAATGGCCAATGTATATATTGACCAATTGTTAAAATCTCTTTTTAGATAGTGCCTGTTCGGCAATGAGCGAATTTTATGAAAATAATTATTTTTGATGAGAATTTTATTTTCTTTTTATGAGGTGATGCCTTAGCATCAGACGATTAAAAAACAATAAAATTATCGCAAAAGAGTGTTTTCTAATTTTGTTGATTTCCGACTAGACACTATATATGTGTTTATTATACTACTCAAAAATTATTTCCACCCAGACTCATCAAATAAGATGACCGCTTTTTTATTGTATTTTCCTAAGATAGATAAATTTAAGGTGTCTTCTTTAAAATCACCCCAAGATTGTAATAATTCTGAAGGTTTTACATCTTTATTTACAGGGTATTCATAGTTTGCTTTAGCAAATACTTCTTGAGTTTCTTTGCTAGCTAAAAATTCTATAAATTTAATTGCATTGTCTTTGTTAGGTGCATATTTAGCAACTCCAGCACCACTAATGTTTATATGAGTTCCTCTACCTTCTTGGTTTGGAAAAAACACACCAACACCATTCCCAGCTTTTACTTCTTCAGGGTCTTTAGAGTTTAATAATTTACCTATGTAATAAGTGTTAACTACGGCAACATCACCTTCACCAGCAACTACTGCTTTTACTTGGTCTCTATCATTTCCTTTTGGAGTTCTAGCCATATTAACTACCATTCCTTCTGCCCATTTTTTTGCAGATTCTTCACCAATATTAGCTATAATTGAAGCCATTAAAGATTGGTTATAAATATTATCTGATGATCTAATTAATATTTTTCCCTTCCAAGAATCAGAGGTTAAATCTTTATAAGTAGATAGTTGTTCTGGTTTAATTCTATCTTTAGCATATACAATAACACGAGCTCTCTTTGTCAATGCAAACCATTGATTGTCCTCGTCTTTTAAATACTTAGGTATGGTGCTATTTAATTTTTCTGAATTTATAGGTTGAAGTAAATTTTTGTCTTTTGCTCGTACCAGTCTTCCAGCATCAACAGTAATTAAAACATCAGCAGGCGATTGTTCCCCTTCTTCAGTCATCTTTTGCATTAATTCATCAGCGTCAGCATTAACTACGTTTACCGTGATTCCTGTTTCCTTTTCAAATTTTGAAAACAACTCTTGATCTGAGGGGTAATGTCTATGAGTATAGATATTTACAACCTGTTCTTTTTTAGCAATTTCATCGTTTGGTACGTCTTTTTTCTTATCTGTTTTACATGAGGAAAAAGAGATGAGTACAATAAGTAGATAATATATGTTTTTCATTTTTCTTTAGTTTTTATACGAAAATTAAGTTTGTATTGATGTTTATTAATCGAATGTAAATGTACTAAATTATTTAGAGTGAATCTAAATAATTGAATCTAAATAATAAATATGTTTTACAATTTATAATCTCAGGGTTTTGTAAACCTAATTTTCACTCCTGTAGGAGCATAGTTTTTTAAAATTGGTAGTGCTAAAAAAAGTTTAAAAAACCATTTTTGAGCACCTCTTGGAAACACAAAAGATATTTCTTTTAATTTTACGATATTTGATGACCATTTCTTTATTGTATTCAATTTATTCCTATTAATTCCCCAAGGCATTTTTGGGGTTGTGTAGTATTTTGTTTTTCTCCAACCTTTTTTGCTCATTGTTTTGTTTGAAATCCATTTTGGTATGGTGTCAAACATTAAGTACCCACTATAAAAGGCAGAAAGCATATCTTGAACTATCGCCCTGACATCCTCTTCTGAAAAATACATGAACAAGCCTTGTGCAGTTATAAAAACTGGTTTATCCTTTGGTATTAAATCAAACCATTTTATATCTAAGACTGAAAGTGGACAATGGATGTGCCTTTCTGTAGGTTCAATAAACTGTTCTCTTATTGCTATGGCATCAGGTAAATCTACACTAATCCATAAGGCTTTTTTTTCTTTAATACGAAAGCGTTGTGTTTCTAATCCTTCGCCTAAATTTACAATGGTTCCGTCGGGATATTCTTTTAGAAACTCTTTTATTTCTTTATCGAATAGCAATGACCTTACTGCGTGAGATGGTTCTGCCTTTCCAAAACTTTTTTTGTAGTCGTAGTCAATTAACCTATATATTTCAATACATTTATCATCTTTAATAATTGCATCATTACGCATTGCTTCAGTTGCTCTATTATGTAATGTCCATAACATTGTTTCAGGAACTTCTTTTAAATTTGATTTTATATTTTTATTCATAATTCTTTTTTAATAAAGTTATTGTTGAAATACTGAAGAAAATAATAAATACCATATTTCCCCAACTACTTGAGGCAATTACACCATAAGGATGCGGAAGTAACTCCATTAAAACGGAAAACCATAACAGAACTATTGGTGATAGTAAAATAATCCATCTAGGATAGTACGTTTTTTTTGTTAATATGAGATATGTCAATATCAATTGACCTACTAAAGAGAACAAAATCATGATATATATAACTGATAATGAATAAACTTCTGCAAGTTTTAAGGCTTCTTGATTGTCGGTTAATGACATAAAAGCTAAATGCGGAAAAAAGGAATGAAAACTGCCACCATATATAATTCC
>DOIV01000213.1:5139-5625 GCA_003511845.1 Flavobacteriaceae bacterium
AAGTATATTTGATAAAAACCAATTGCATATAAAAAAGATGCAAAAGGACCAATTAAGCCACCAATAATTAATCTTGTTTGGGAAATAGTAGTAAGAATGGGTAAAAAATCATCACCAAAATGAGCGTTTTTTTCTGTCGTAAAGTATAAAAGCATATCTCCTACGAACATTAATGTTGCCCCGATTATTCCTATGATACCCGTTGTTTTTATTATTTGTTTTTTCATTTCAATACAATTTAAATAAAGAACAATGTTCTTATTTTTTAAAAAAAACTTAGACCTTCATTATTTTCATCCAACCGGCAGTACTAAATGCAATATAATTTGTCATAAATTCTTCAATTTCTTTGTGTGTTAATTTTGGGTGTGTAACTATTTCGCCAATTATGGTAAGAGACCAAGAGTTTAATGTGCGTAAAAAGAATTCTGGAATTTCTATATTTAATTTAGGGTATTTATCTTTTACTTTTGTTAGGTGATCAAT
>DOIV01000264.1:0-870 GCA_003511845.1 Flavobacteriaceae bacterium
ACCAAACACTTCTTGAGTATTACTCAAGAAGTGTTTAAATTTATACAGTATGAAAATAGTAATAACAATATTTTTATTAATCATAAATTTTCAGATTTATTCTCAAAATTTATCGATTATTAGTGAAATTTTATATGAACAGACAGTTGATGGGTTTTCCTCAACAGAATACAAATTAATCTTTAACAATGAAAAGTCGTACTATGAAGAAGTCATCTCAAAAGAATATAAAAAAGGTAAAACCAGAAAAGAAGATGGTACAATTGTATTCAACATTAGAGATAACCAAAAACCAAATTTCTATTACAACTCAAGAAAAAATGGATTTTATTTTAGCCAAGTCGTTTATAATAAGCATCTTTTTGCAAAAGATAATTTTGAATTAAATTGGACTCTTTCAGAAGAAGTTAAAACAATTAACGATATCAAATGTCAAAAGGCTACAACTAAATTTAGAGGAAGAGAATACATAGTTTGGTTTACTAATAAAATTCCTGTGCCTTTTGGCCCGTGGAAATTAAATGGATTAAGTGGATTGATACTGGAGGTTTATGAGACAACTGGTTTTTTCCGTGTAGTAGCAAAAAAAGTAACTATTAATTCAAAGAAAAACGATACGATTAAAATTCCTTTTATAGATATAAATAAAGCGATATCAATGAATGAATTAAAAACACAAACATCAAAATTAGAAAAAAACTTTATCTCTAAATTGAATAGTAAATTACCAAAAGGAATAAAACCTTTTAAAATAGACGAAAACTGCGAAGATTGCCCAAAACCATTAGAAATTTTTGATGAGAAAAATTAAGTCATCAATATTAATATTTCTACTGTTTTCTGTCATATTTTCTTTTAGTCAAACTACAG
>DOIV01000264.1:1215-2118 GCA_003511845.1 Flavobacteriaceae bacterium
GATTACAGACACAAATAATCAACCCATTCCTTATGTAAATGTATTGATAAAATCAGATAGTACAAATGTGATTTTTACCTATACCTATTCAAAAGAAAATGGAAACTACACTTTAAAAACTAATAAAAAAGGCAAATTCAGGTTGTCCTTTTCTTCGTTGGGTTATAAAAAACAAACTATTCCAATAGAAATAACAGCAGCTACAAAAGAAATTATAAAAAACATCATTTTAACAGAAGAGGCATTTTTGCTCGATGAAGTAATAATTCAAAGCGAAAGAACAATTAAAATAAAAAAAGACACCGTTGAAATCAAAGCCAATAGTTACTTAACAGAAAACGATGAAACGGTCGAAGATTTACTTAAAAAAATACCAGGAGTTACCATAAGTAGCGAAGGAACAATAAAAATAGGTAATCAAGAAATAGAAAAATTAATGATAGATGGCGATGATTTTTTTGATAAAGGGTATAAAATTCTTTCCAAAAATATGCCACCAGACCAAATTGATAAAATACAATTACTACAAAAATATTCCAATAACAAACTACTAAAAGATATTGAGCATAGCGATAAAGTAGCAGTAAATTTAGTGCTAAAAGATAATGGAAAACGGCAATGGTTTGGTAATTTTACTTTAGGTTATGATGTAACTCTTAATAATCGCTACAGCCTAAAAAGTTATTTAATGAACTTTGGTAAAAAGAATAAATACATTTTATTAAGCAATTTTAACAATGTTGGCTATGATGCAACAGGCGACATCAACCATTTAATTAGACCTTTTCGTTATGGCGAACCTGCAAGTATTGGCGATAACCAAAGTGCCTATCCTTTACTAAATTTAAGTTCGTTTACGCCAAATTTTAAAGCCTCACGAACCAACTTTAATAATGCCGAATT
>DOIV01000264.1:2514-10563 GCA_003511845.1 Flavobacteriaceae bacterium
CTTGGTTTTTTTAATTGGGATGAAAATGATTTTTTCAGAAATAGTATACAAACTTTTACAACAAACGGAACGAACTTTACAAATACAGAAGACTTTACTTTAAGAAATAAAAAATTTATTGGGTTTGGAAAAATAGATTTGAATTATGAGATTTCAAGAACCAAAACGCTTGAAATTACCACAAAATACAACAACCAAAACGATAATATTAGTAGCAATTTGATTTTCAATAACATTACAACACGTGAGAATTTAAAAACAAACAACACATTATTCGACCAAAAGATAACCTTTACCAACAAGTTCAAAGACACCAAAGTATTCCTACTTACAGGAAGATATATAAACGAGAAAGCACCACAAAATTATAGTGTTAATCAATTTTTTTACCAAGATTTATTTCCAAGTTCTTCAAACTCAAATAATGTTATACAGCAAAGTGAAAACAAAATGAAATTTGCAGGTTTTAATGCACATTTATTAGACCGCAAAAAAAATGATAACTTGTTAGAATTACAATTAGGAAATGAATTTAGACAAGACAACTTAAACACCACTTTTAAACTACTTGAAAATACAAATATATTAGACATTCCAAATGGTTTTCAAAATAAAACCATATACCAAACCAATGATTTGTATCTAAAAACAAAATATCGTATTAAACTTAATAATCTTGCATTAACAGGAAAATTAGATTTTCATCAACTTTTTAATTCGTTAGAAAACAATAATATATCCGAAAATGAAAATCCATTTATTATAAATCCAACACTTGGTTTTGATTGGGAAATAAACAAAAAAAACAAAATAACTTCATCCTATTCATACAATACAACAAACGCAAGAATTTTTGATGTTTATGATAATTATGTTTTGCGAAGTTTTCGTTCATTATCAAAAGGTACAGGCGGTTTTAATCAACTAGACTCGTCAACATTAACTTTCAACTATCAATTAGGTAATTGGAGTGATCTTTTTTTTGTCAATACATCTGTTGTTTATAACAAAAATTTTGATTTTTTCTCATCCAATTCAACCCTTACACAAAACTACACGCAGTCGGAAAGAATACTTATAAAAGATAGAAAATCCGTCACTATATTTGCAGATTTGAATAACTATATTAAAATAATTTCATCTAATTTAAAATTAGTATCAAGTTATACGAAATCTAACTATAAAAATGTGGTTAATAATTCAGAATTACGAGAAATTAACGCCATTAATTACAATTATGGTTTTGAGTTGCGTTCAGGTTTTCAAGGAATATTTAATTATCATTTTGGTAGTAAATGGAGAACCAACCAAATAGAAGCATCTGCCATTAATAATTCATTTACAAACAATGTAAGTTTTATGGATTTATCGTTTGATATTAATGATAAATTCAACTTTCAAATTCAAACAGAACGTTACTTTTTTGGAAATATTGATGCAAATAATAGTACGTATTATTTTGCAGATTTAAAAGCGAGATATAAACTAAAGAAAAACAAAATAACATTATCCTTACAAGGAAAAAACTTATTTAACACAGAAACGTTTAGAACATTTTCAATAAGTGATATTAGTACATCAACAACCGAATATAGATTATTAGAACGATTTGTACTCTTAAAATTGGAATATAGATTTTAGCATTATAAAAAACCAACAACGGCTACCAACAATCTGTATAGTTAATGGCTACAAATTGCTAAAACCAAAGTTGTTTTCTTTTAAATTAAGTCTGTGCTTAACTGAAAATACAGTAATTTCAAAACGCCACTAACCATACAGGCAACGTTAGCATACATTTCCAAGCAGCCATAGAGAACTAGAAAATAAATCAAGAATTAATGAAAATCAACTTACAAGAACTAACCTATAATCTGGAAAAGCTCTTTGATGCCGAAAACAGAATCGCTTCAATAATACAGAAAAGTGGACTTAGATTTTCGACTAATAAAATAACGGCAGACCTCGGAGAATTTTATGCCTTCCAACTTCTTTCTGAAAGTAAAAACCTGTTTGAATCCGTCCATGCAAGTCCGTTATCAAACTCTGAATTTGATTTATCTGGAACATTATCTTCAAATTCCGTTTTGTATGATTATTTTGAAATGGAAAAAATAAGAATTGAAGTAAAAACAAGAAGAAATCAAAAGGGAACTAAATATTTGAGCAGTCTCAAGCCTGAAAAATTTGACCTTCTCTGCGTAGTTGACATAGCCCAAAATTATTCATTAAATAAAATTTTCTTTGTTACAAGCGAAAAAGCGGACAAATATCTTGACAAGAAATATCAAAGGTTAATATTTAAAGAAAATATGACCTTTATGGACTTTTAAAATTTAGTGTAAAGTCTAATCTTTAACTTGTGTAAACAATGTATCTTAACGAACATATACTCGTCCTAAAATAAGATGAGAATCTACTCTCTTTTTCATGTGATGTTTAACTCTTATTCTTCTCTTCTATCCATTTACTCAAATACTTGGCACTTTGCAAAGAATGATGTTGTAGCATAGCACCTATAAAGTTTTGCATTCTATGCGTTATTAAATTTTCTTGAATTTTATTAATTTTGACACTCAATTGTTTTGATAACTTTATCTTGTCGTAGAGTGTATTGATGAGTTTCAATCCGTTTTTTTGTGCTTGAAGCCAAACTGCTTTATTGGTATATAACTCGACTGCTTTATTGGCGAATTCTTCAATATCATCTTCTACAAAACCATTCCAAGGTAAATTAGCATGCATTCCTTCTGCACCAATAGTAGTTGTTACAGAGGGCGTTCCGTTTTGCATCGCTTCAAGAAGCTTTCCTTTGAGACCAGCTCCAAATTGCAACGGAGCCAATAATACTTTCGCATTGGCAATCACCTCATGAGCATCTTCTGCCCTACCATTTATAACAAAACCTTCTTTTTCATTGTGTAAGTCGATTACTTTTTGTGTTGCATAAGCTCCATAAATTAACAGTTTAGCATTTGGGATTTGTTTTTTAATCAGTGGCCAAACATTCTTTTTTAAATGCAAAACCGATTGCCAATTGGGTTCGTGTTTAAAATTACCAATACTTACAAAATCTATCCTTTTTTCAAAGGATGGTTTCTTTAAAGTTTCTTCTTTCGAGATTTTATCCAACATAAATGGCAATTCATGTAAAATAGTAGTAGGAATTTTAAACTGTTCCGTCAATAATTCCATTTCAAAAGAAGAAATGATTAAAGATAAATCACAACGGTAAATACTGGCAATTTCTCTTTTGGTAATATCTAGATTAAACAAACTATCTATTGTAAAAAGGGTGTCTTTTTTAAAAGATTCTTGTCTTGCAGCACGTAAACAATGTAAATCTTCTGTATCTACTATTTTTAAGGTTTTTGGGCATTGTTCAGAAACTCGCCACCCGAATTGTTCTTCGCTTATAAAGCGGTCAAACACTACAATATCAGGATTTAATTCACGTACAAAATCATCAAAACTTGTATTATTTAATTCGATGGAAACTTTGGTGATTCGCAATTTATCAAAATCATCTGAATGACTACTTTCTTGAGCTGCACTAGCAAAAATCACCTCATAATGCTGTTCTTTAAAAAAGGAAATCAGTTGTAGCATTCTACTTCCTGCAGCTGTTGAAGTTGACTCAGGAAAAACCAAACCAATAAAAAGTACTTTTTTCACTTTGCTAAAATAGGCTAATATTCATCAAGAATAAAATAAACTTTCAATAATTACTGAAAGTTTAGAAATTTTTATATATTTGCATTATGGAATACTTGGAAGCAAAAGAAAAATTTATTAGTACCTGGGGAAGTTTAGGTACACTTTGGGGTATCAACAAAGCAATGGCTCAAATACAAGCTTTACTTTTTATCTCAACCAAACCTCTTTCGATGGAAGATATTATGGAAGAATTAAAAATATCCCGTGGTAACACAAGTACCAATCTGCGTCAATTAATAGATTGGGGGATAGTAACTAAAAAAATAATTACTGGTGAACGAAAAGAATATTTTACCACTGAAAAAGACGTACAAGAATTGGCAAGACATATTGCTAAAGAACGTAGTAGACGCGAAATTCAACCAGTAATAAAAATATTAAAAGAAATTTCAAGTATTGAAAATGATCAAACAGAAAAAACAAAAGAACTAATAAAACAAACTAAATCTTTGCACGATTTAGCTGAAACTGCTGATGCTATGCTACATAAAATTGTAAATCAAGAACAAAACTGGATTACCAAATCGTTACTAAAATTGATAAAATAAAAAATTTAATCTATACTTTCAAAGTTTTCTGAAAATTTAAAATATATAAAATGAATTATAATATCATTAGCTATATCATATATATTCCGTTGATCTTCTTTATCACAATTAAAGTAGGTTTGTTGTTTTACAAGCATGGAGAATACTTTCTAACAACAATTTTTGAAAGTAATATCAATCTAGTCAAAAATGTAAACAATCTTCTTTTAATGGGATATTATCTAGTCAACTTAGGCTATTCAATAATTATAATTTCCTATTGGGAGAAAATAAACAATACCATCGAATTGATAAACGTAATGTCAACTACAATAGGTCAAATAATAATCTTATTAGCACTACTACATTACAATAATATATTCTGGTTAAAACACTTAACGAAAACAAACATTTTAAAACAATAAATTATGGAAAATTCAAAAATTATTATCGGTTATCTAATCTACTTACCTATAGTTATAATCTTAACTATTTATGTATCAAAAATGCTATTTAAAAACGGAAAATTATTTATGATAGACATTTTTAAAGGAAAAGAAGATATTGCAATTGCAACAAACAAACTGTTTGAAATCGGTTTTTACTTAATTAATATTGGCTGGGCACTACTAATTCTTAAAATATCATATTACAGCCAAAATGAAATGAACTACCAAACATTGATAGAAATTTTGAGTAAAAAAATAGGTGGTTTTTCAATTTATTTAGGAGTTATGTTATTACTAAACCTTCTATTATTCTTTAAAGGAAGAAATAAATCAAGACAAAGTAATAAAACTACAACCAAAAAAATAATATTAAAAAAATAGAAAAAATGAAGACAATAATTATAGCAGGCGGAACAGGGTTTCTAGGGCAAAGTATAGAAAAATATTTTTCAAATCTTGGGTATGAAATAAAAATTTTAACTAGAAAACCCTTGAAAGAGAACCATATTTATTGGGATGCACAGACACTTAATGACTGGACAACTAATATAGAAAATGCAGATGTACTTATAAATTTAACAGGCAAATCTGTAGATTGTAGATACAATGCAAAAAATAAAAAATTAATTTACGATTCAAGGATAAACTCAACTACAATTCTGGGTAAGGCAGTTCAACAATGCAAACAACCACCTAAGCTATGGATGAACGCATCAACTGCAACTATCTATAGGTATTCATTAGACAAAGAAATGACAGAATTAGATGGTGAATTTGGTAACGATTTCTCAATGAATATTGCTAAATCTTGGGAAAAAGCATTTAGCGAAATTGACACTCCAAACACTAGAAAAATAATATTGAGAACCTCAATTGTATTGGGTAAAAAAGCAGGTGCTTTTATTCCACTTAAAACCTTGACAAAATTAGGAATGGGTGGCAAACAAGGCTCAGGAAAACAAAAAGTAAGTTTTATTCATGAATTAGATTTTGTTAGAGCTGTAGAATTCTTAATCCAAAATCAAACGCTGAATGGAGCTTTTAATATTACAGTTCCAAAACCAACAAACAATAAGCATTTAATGAAAACTTTCAGAAAAGAACTAGGGATTCCTTTTGGTATCCCACAACCTGAATGGATCTTAAAAATAGGATCGAAAATTATTGGAACAGAGCCAGAGCTAGTTCTAAAAAGCAGAAATGTAATTCCACAACGATTACTAAATGAAGGATTTCAATTCAACTATCCCACTATAGAAAAAACTATTAAAAATTTAATCCTTTAAATTATGCTTTAAACCATTCTACAAATCAACATTTTATAACTATTTTTGTTTCTCCATTTTAAAACAAATTTATGAGTACATATGATGTTGCTGTTATTGGTTCTGGTCCTGGAGGTTATGTTGCAGCCATTCGCTGTGCACAATTGGGTATGAAAACTGCCATAATAGAAAAATACAATACGCTTGGTGGCACTTGCTTAAACGTAGGTTGCATCCCATCTAAGGCCTTATTAGATTCTTCGCATCACTATCATGATGCCATCTCACATTTTGAAGAGCATGGTATTGAAATTTCTGGTACGGTAAAAGCCAATCTTGAAAAAATGATTGCTAGAAAGCAGAATGTAATTGATACCAATACTGCAGGTATTAAATATTTGATGGATAAAAATAAAATTGATATCTTTCAAGGTTTAGGTTCATTTGTTGATGCTACTCATATCAATATCGCTAAAGCGGATGGCAAAACAGAAACTATTGAAGCTAAAAATACCATTATTGCTACAGGCTCAAAACCGTCAACCTTGCCTTTTATTAAATTGGATAAAAAACGTGTAATCACCTCAACGGAAGCTTTGAAACTAAAAGAAATTCCGGAACACTTAGTGGTAATTGGAGGCGGTGTGATTGGTTTAGAACTCGGTCAAGTTTATCGTAGATTAGGTGCAGAAGTTTCTGTGATTGAATATTTAGATAGAATCATCCCAACCATGGACGCATCCTTATCTAAAGAACTACAAAAAGTATTGAAAAAACAAGGTGTAAAATTCTACACCAAACATAAAGTAACCGCTGTTGAAACTTCTGCTAAAGAAGTAACCATTACTGCAGATGACAAAAAAGGAAATCCCGTAGAATTTAAAGGTGATTACTGTTTGGTATCTGTAGGAAGAAGACCTTATACTGACGGACTAGCCTTAGACAAAGCTGGTGTCAACTTATCAGAAAGAGGACAAGTAGAAGTAAATGATCATTTACAAACCAATGTTGCTAATATTTATGCGATTGGTGATGTAATTAAAGGTGCTATGCTAGCTCATAAAGCTGAAGAGGAAGGTGTTTTTGTTGCCGAAACGTTGGCAGGTCAAAAACCTCATATCGATTATAATTTGATTCCTGGTGTGGTTTATACGTGGCCAGAAGTTGCTGCTGTTGGTAAAACGGAAGAGCAATTGAAAGAAGCGGGTATTGCCTATAAAAGCGGACAGTTTTCTATGCGTGCCTTAGGTCGCTCTAGAGCTAGTGGTGATATTGACGGATTTGTAAAAATATTAGCTGATGCTAAAACTGATGAAGTTTTAGGCGTGCATATGTGTGGTGCTCGTGTGGCAGATTTAATTGCTGAAGCTGTAGTTGCGATGGAGTTTAGAGCTTCTGCTGAAGATATTGCACGTATAAGTCATGCCCATCCAACCTATGCGGAAGCAGTAAAAGAAGCGGCTTTAGCAGCAACGGATAACAGATCTATACATAGTTAAAATGATATTAATATGTCATTACGAGGAACCTGAAAGGTGACGTGGCAATCTTAAAATTTAGAACTACAAGTTTCAGAACTCGCAATAACCTGAGCAATAAATCTTATCAAATGAAAAATATTAAACTATTATTTTTGTTGTTTTTTTTGATATCCTTAAACGGATATACTCAAGAGGATACTTCAAACTATGAAGTTTCTAAAAAAAAGATTACCAATATGATGCTGCAACAAGCTAAGGATTGGTCTGATGGAAATCTTGAAGCTTTTATGGAAGGCTACATCAAATCTGACAGTTTGAAGTTCGTTGGTCGCAGTGGTATTACTTATGGATGGAAAAATACCTTAGAAAATTATAAAAAAGGATACCCAACCAAAGAACATACAGGTACATTAACTTTTAATTTATTAGTATTTGACCAACTAGCCGACGATGTTTTTTTAGTTATTGGTGAATACCATTTAAAAAGAAAAGTTGGCGATGCGGACGGATTATTTTCAATCATTTTAAAACGTATTGATGGAGCATGGAAGATTATAGCAGATCATTCTTCTTAATGTAACCTTAAAAGAAACTCCTCTGTCATTCCTGC
>DOIV01000351.1:0-2541 GCA_003511845.1 Flavobacteriaceae bacterium
AAAAGGGTATAGTCAAGACTATATGGGTACGCAAATGAACATAAGCCAACGTGCGTATTGTAAGTTAGAATGTGGTAAGACTAGATTGTCTATTAAAAGGTTAAGAGATGTTGCTGAAATATTAGAATTAAATCCTAAAAAATTACTGTAGCTTTTTTTAACATGTATTTACTATGCCTTATTTTACAGCCTGACTAGATTTTTATAAATATCGTCAATATAAAAACATTTTGGCCGTTCTGCGATTATACCCTACAACTATCGCCTTCATCTTTTACTCCCAATTTCTTTAAAATTATTCCCATCAAACACCAATTGGTAAAAGCTGATTGTAAAAGGTTGGCACCTACAAATGCAGTAAACCACAACCAGTTTGAGCTAAAATAATGAGCCAACGCTAAACTTAGTAAAATGAAGCTTCCTGCAATACCATTTATATATCTATTAATCATTCTCTTTTATTTTTAAATTCTAATTAGACCTTTCTATATTCGTTACCGCTAAATGAATAGTAGATGATGACTCTTGTTTATCATTAAATATTTTTACCAAATCAAATACTGTATCTACTTTTTCTTTTTTTACAAACGCATAGAAAAATATAGCTTCGCCTTCGTTCATATCGTTTGCAAACCAATTGGCATGCATAGACAATTCTGAAGCATCTCTATAACCTATAACATCTTTATAACTGTATGCTTTTACTTCTGATTTTTTTAAAATGGATTTGATGTCGTTTTCAAAAGCTCTTATTGCTGTAATTAATAATAGTTTCATATTCTTATATTTTGTAATTAGTACAACATACAAATAGTAATAAACTATTTGTATGCTGTACTTGTTATTAATTATCCTCTGAAGAAGAAGTCTCTTCTAGGATTACTTTTTCTTCTTTAGTTTCATATTTCCCTTTTTCTATCATATAATACAATAGCGGAACAACAATTAATGTCAATACCGTAGAAACAATTGCTCCTGCAACTAACGAAATAGCCAAGCCTTGAAAGATAGGGTCAAATAAGATGATAGATGCTCCAATTACAACTGCTCCTGTGGTTAATAAAATTGGAGTTGTACGTACTGCTCCAGCTTCAATAATGGCTTGCTTTAACGGAATTCCGTCATTCAATCTAATTTCAATAAAGTCAATAATCAATATTGAATTACGCACCATGACTCCTGCCAATGCAATCATCCCAATAAAAGAAGTGGCAGTAAAAAACGCTCCAAACGCCCAATGTCCGAAAACAATACCTATTAATGAAAGTGGAATTGCAGCCATCATTACTATTGGTGTTTTAAAGTTTTGAAACCATCCTACAATCAACATATAGATAATCACAATTACAATGATAAATGCCACACCTAAATCTCTAAATACTTCTAAGGTAATTTGCCATTCTCCATCCCATTTTACAGTAAAATTACTCTCATCTGAAGGTTGTTCTAAATACAATTCATTTAAAGAATATCCTTTTGGTAACTTTACGTTTTTTAGTTTCTCTTCCATTCCCAAAATTGCATATACCGGACTTTCTAATCCACCAGCCATATCAGCAGTGATGTAAACCACACTTTTTTGATCTTTTCTAAAAATTGTTTTTTCTAAAGTAACTTCTTTTACCTCTACCAAATCGCTTATAGGCAGCATAGTACCACTACTTGACTTGATTTTAATATTTTTAATATCTTGCAAAGAACTTTTTTCACTATCGTCTAATGACAATACAATACCGATACTTTCACTTGCTTTTTCATCATATAAATTAGAAATAGGATACTCTCTTAAAATGGTAGTCAATGTTTCAACAATTTGCTGTGGTGCAATACCATTCAACATCGCTTTTTCTTTATCGACTACCAGTTTATATTCCGTTTGATCGGCTTCTACCATCCAGTCAATATCAACAATATCATCCGTATTTTTTAAAATATCTACTACCTGACGTGCAACATCTATTTGCTGATCATAATCAGGCCCATAAACTTCTGCAACTATTGTAGAAAGTACTGGTGGCCCAGGTGGTACTTCAACCACTTTTACGTTTGCTCCATACTTTGCTCCTATTTTTTGAACCTCTGGTCGTACAATTTTAGCAATGTCATGACTTTGTAAACTTCTTTCTCCTTTATGAGTTAAATTAACTTGAATATCAGCCATATTACTACCACCCCTCAAGTCATAATGACGTACCAGCCCATTAAAAGTAATCGGTGCAGATGTGCCAATATAGTTTTGATAATCAACTACCTCTGGGTTTGTTGATAAATACTGTGATATCTCTTTGGTAACCAATGCTGTTCTTTCTAATGTAGAACCCTCAGGCATATCAATGACAATCTGAAACTCATTTTTATTGTCAAAAGGCAACATCTTTACGGCGACATCTTTAGTAAAGAACATCAACATTGATCCTATTAATAAAATAACCGTTATTCCTAAAAATATCCATCTTTTTGTAGAACTATTCAATAAAGGTTCTTCTATTTTTTTATAGAATTTATAGATAAATCCAGTTTCTAAACCTTCTTCTTCTTCTT
>DOIV01000351.1:2858-9065 GCA_003511845.1 Flavobacteriaceae bacterium
AACCTTCTTCTTCTTCTTCTTCTTTATGTGCTGCATTGTCTTTTTCTCTCAATAAGTGATATCCTAAATAAGGAGTAACCGTCAGTGCAATAAATAATGATAAAATCATGGCTATAGAGGCTCCAATTGGCATCGGGCTCATATATGGACCCATCATACCCGATACAAATGCCATCGGTAAAATTGCTGCAATTACGGTAAATGTTGCTAAAATGGTTGGATTCCCAACTTCATTAATGGCAAAAATAGCAGCTTGCTTAAAAGGCAAACGCCTCATCTTAAAATGTCGGTGCATATTTTCTGCAATAATAATACTATCATCAACCACAATACCCACCACAAATACCAATGCAAAAAGTGTAATTCTATTCAAGGTATAATCTAACATATAATAGCTAAACAAGGTCAATGCAAAGGTTAGCGGTACTGAAAAGAACACAACTAAACCACCACGCCATCCCATAGCAAACATCACTAAAATAGTTACTGCTAAAATAGCAACACCTAAGTGCAATAATAATTCTCCTACCTTATGAGAAGCTGTTTCTCCATAATTCCTGGTGATTTCAACATGTACATCATTCGGAATCAAATTTTGTTTTAAATGGTTCACCTTAGCCAGAATCTTCTCTGCAATTTTCATGGCATCGGCACCTTTAATTTTAGCAACAGAAAGGGTTACTGCACCATACTCTGATTTATAATCTGCAAATTTTTCATTTGCACGACCATACCCAAATGACACATAACTCTTTGGTGTAGACGCTCCATCTTTAACTGTCGCTACTTGCTTTAAATATACTGGCATATTTTTATTGACGCCAATTACTAAATTTTCGACATCTTCAACAGAGCTTAAGAAATTACCAGTACTTATCAAGTATTCTTTATCATTTGCAACAAAAGCACCAGATTGTGACTGTTGGTTATTGGCTTGTATCATTTGCATTATCCCAATAGCATCAACGCCATTTTCAGTCATTTTAGCTTTATCTAAAGCCACTTTTACCTGTCTGTCTCTTCCTCCAATTTTCTTTGTGATGGAAACATCTTTTATTTTTTCAACCTCATTTTTAAGCTCTCCAGCTATTTGTTTCAATTGAAAATCATCATAATTTTCGCTCCAAAGGGTAATTCCCAACATAGGTACATCATCAATAGCACGTGTTTTAATCAAAGGTTCTGTTACCCCTTGAGGAAACATATGTCTATTTTTCATCAGCTCATTGTACAAATTCACATAAGAGCGTTCAGTATCTTCGCCAACATAGAATTGAACAATAATCATAGCCTGCCCATTCATTGCCATAGCATGTACGTGTTGCACACCTTTAATATTAGAAATAATTTTCTCTAAAGGTTTTACCACACGGTTTTCTACTTCTTTAGGACTTGCCCCTGGGTATGCCACTACAACATCAGCCATAGGCACAATAATTTGAGGTTCTTCTTCTCTTGGTATTAAAAAAGAACTATATACTCCAATAATCATTAGAGCTACCATCAATAAAATGGTCAGTTTAGAGTCGATAAATGCATTTGCAATTTTACCTGAAATTCCTTCGTTCATATTTTTTATATTTAATCCCCCTCCTTTGGAGGGGGTAGGGGAGGATTATCCCTCTATTAATTTATTGAATTGACACTTTTACACCATTAAATAGTTTTCCTTCAGCAGAAACAATGTATTGTTCCTCTGAGTTTAAACCTGACAACACCTCTACTTTATCACCAAAAGTTTTACCCAAACGCAACCAACGTAATAAAGCTGTGTTTTGCTTACTTACGGTATAAATTCCTTGTAAGCCTCCTTTTTCAACTATTGCTGTTGTAGGTATAAAGACCTTCATGGTAGTTCTACTTTCCTTACTTTTTTCAATAGGAAATTGTATGGTTGAAAACATACCTGATAAAATTGAACTCTCTGTTTTTTCTAATGCTATTTTCACCAAATATTGACCTCCAGTGTTTTTTGCAGAATTACTCTTTTCTATTACTTTTCCTTTAACATTTTTACCAATAGATTTTATCATAACATCTACTTTCATTCCCACAGTAATATTTGAAATATCACTTTCAGCTACCATAGCAGTTACTTGTAATTTTGATGGTGATTCAATACTTACCAAAGGCATTCCCGGTTTTGCCATATCTCCTGCTTTTATAAAAGTATTGGTTACTACACCTGTAAATGGAGCTCTAATATTTGCATAAGAAAATTGTGCATTTACTTCATTTTTCATTTGTTTAGCTCCTTCTAATCCTGCTTTTGCCATTTCAAAGCGTGATGTCATATCATCTAATTCTTTTTGTGAAGCACTCTGTTGTGAAAAAAGTTTTACATATCTGTCATAATCTTTCTTTGCACTGTTATACCCAGCCTCAGCTTGTAATATAGAAGCATTTACCTGAGCTGATTTTGCTTGTAAATCTGCGGTATTGATACTTACCAACAATTGATCTTTACGTACTTTTTGCCCCATTTTTACATTCATTTTAGTAACATAACCCATCATACGTGTACTTAAGTTGGCACTTTTTTCTGCTTCCACTTTTCCACTTGCAACTACAAATGAATTGTTTACATCAGTTTTATCCATAGCACTTACTTTTACGATAACTGGAGGTGTATTATCTACAACCGATTTCTCTTCATGACTACCACAGCCTACTATTAAAAGTGATACGGCGATAAAAGCAATGATATATTTATTATTTTTCATGTCTTTGTGTTTGTTATTTTAGTTTGATAAATTAATTTTATTTTTTTGTTAAAAATTGTACATATGCTAAAGCATAGTTATGTTTAAAAATAGCCCCAAAGTATTCCATTTGTTTTTGTGCAAATTGAGTTTCTGCCATTAATAAATCTGTTGTTTTTTCTAGACCTTGTTTAAAGCGATTGGTACGAATACGTAAAGCCTCACTAGATTGTTCTAATCCTAATTTTGAAAGCTGTAAATTATTAAGAGCATCTTGAAAATCTCTTTGAGCTTTATACAATCCCATTTTACTTGTCGCTTTATATTGTTCAAGTTCAAATTTAGATTTTTCAAATTCAGCTTTACTTTTTAGTAATTTTCCTGAACGTTTAGAACCTTCAAAAATACTCCATCGTAGCTCTGCTCCTATCAAATAACCTTTAGCATCTCCTTGAAAAATCTCATTATCATGTAATTCATAGGTTCCGAAGGCATTCAAACGCGGCATAAAACTCATTTTATCAGCTTTATACATTTGCTCGTATGCACTTGTCGCTGCTTGCATCGCTTTAATATCTTTTCTGTTTTCAGACAACTCTTCAAAAGAAATTATACTTGGATCAACAGTTAATGAATCTGAAGGCTTTAACAATTCATACGTAGTGTCATTCATTAAAACGGATAAATAATTTGAAGCATTCAAAATATTACTCTTCGCATATTGCAATTGATTGTCAATTTCTGTCACACGTACCTCAACAGCTAAAACATCAGATTTTTGTAGGTAGCCTTGTGTAAAATTATTCGTAGCAATTCTCTTATGTTCTAAGGCTGTTTTTTGAGCTTTTTCTAAAACATCAACAGTTTTATAAGCCAGTTGTAATTGCATATAGGCTTTTTGAACTTCAAGATTGATATAATCTTCAGTACGTTCTGATTGTAAACTTGTAGCATTTAATTTTTCTTTGGCTGCTTTACGCTGATGAAAACCATCAAAATTTAGTAAGGGTTGTTGCACTTCAATTTTTGTAGCATAATCATTAATCTTACGTGGGTCATTTAAAAAAGCAGGATTAAAATCACTCTCTACTAAAATTTCTTGATTCAATTTAAAACCAAAAGCCATTAAAGGGTTTGTTGTACTCATTGCTGCATGAGACACGCTAATATTAGGTAAAAAAACCGCATTAGATTGTCTATAGTCTCCTTTGGCAGCTAAGACGTCTTGCTGTGAAATTTTAAAAGTATGATTGTTTTCTTTTACTTTAGCAATGACCTCTTGTTTTGAAATAGATTTTATTTCCTGAGCTGTACTATTCTGAAAAGTATACAGAAACATAAAACTCAGTATTAAACTAATTTTTTTCATCCGATTAAATTTTTACTTTATATGATTATTTTATACGGCAAAAATAGAATGGTACATCACTTTGTTAAGTAACATAAATTACTTATGAGTGTAACAAAAGTTACATAGCAACCTGAATGCGACCTAAACTCACATTTTAAGGCGGGTTCTAAAAAAGACTTAAACAAGCATAAAAACCACAACACACTAATATATGTTTAGTTTTTTGTTTTCCTTTCGTTTACAAAAGCGAGGATTAACTGCGTTGATCCCAAAAGAGAATCCAATACAAGCATAAAAACCTCAAATACGCAAAAGCGTATTTAGTTTTTTATTTTTACAAACGAGCTGAAATAAATTTCGCTCGTTTGTAAAAACAAAAAACCCAAAACTTTCGTTTTGGGTTTTCTTTTGCGGAGAAAGAGGGATTCGAACCCCCGGAGGTGTGACCCTCAACAGTTTTCAAGACTGCCGCATTCGACCACTCTGCCATTTCTCCTTAGCGGTTGCAAATATAAAAAGCTTTTTTAATTAGTTTGAAAAAAAATGATATTATTTTTATCTTTTTTTATTCTCAACCATATTTACATTCACAACAAGCTAATAACTCTATTCTTTCTAATTTATTTTCTTATATAATTAAAAGAAACCTAAAATCTTTATTACTTTTGTCAAATGAGCAATTCAATCGGAAAATTATTTAAACTTACTACATTTGGTGAATCACATGGTATAGCTATTGGTGGTGTTATTGATGGCTGTCCTGCAGGATTAAAATTAGATTTTGATGCCATTCAAAATGAGCTTAACAGACGTAAACCAGGACAGTCAGCTATTGTTACGCAACGTAAAGAACCTGATACCGTTGAGTTTTTATCAGGACTTTTTGAAGGAAAAACAACAGGTACTTCTATTGGTTTTATCATCAAAAATACCAATCAGAAATCAAAAGATTATTCTGATATAAAAAATACGTTTAGACCTTCTCATGCCGATTATACGTACACTAAGAAATATGGAATTCGTGATTATAGAGGTGGTGGACGCTCTTCTGCTCGAGAAACTGCCAATTGGATTGTTGCTGGTGCTATCGCCAAACAATTATTAAATAAGATAAAAATTAATGCTTTTACGTCTTCAGTTGGTGACATCTCTTTACAGAAACCTTATCAAGAATTAGATTTTTCTAAAACAGAATCAAATGCTGTTCGTTGTCCAGATAAAGATTTGGCTGAAAGAATGATAGAAAGCATCCAAAAGATAAAAAAACAAGGCGATACTATTGGTGGCACCATTACCTGTGTTGCTCAACATGTGCCTATCGGATTTGGAGAACCAATATTCGATAAACTACATGCCAGATTAGGACAAGCCATGTTAACCATTAATGCTGTAAAAGGTTTTGAATATGGTAGTGGATTTGAAGGTACTATATTAAAAGGATCTGAACATAATGATGCTTTCAATACTGATGGCTCAACCAAAACAAATCTCTCTGGTGGTATTCAAGGAGGTATTTCTAACGGAATGGATATTTATTTCAAGGTTGCTTTTAAACCTGTTGCTACTTTATTACAAAAATACAATACTATAGATGCAGATGGCAATGCTTTAACTGTTCAAGGTAAAGGCAGACACGACCCTTGTGTTGTACCTAGAGCTGTACCCATTGTAGAAGCTTTAACAGCTATGGTCTTGGCTGATTTCTATTTACTTGATAAAACAAGAAAATAACCTTTCATATTACTTACAAGGAATTTGCAAAACTAGTTTTATACAGTATATTTGCCCCTCATAAAAAAAATAAAAAATGACAGACGGATTATACGCAAAATTCAACACCTCAAAAGGTGATATATTAGTTAACTTAACCTTTGACAAAACTCCAGGTACCGTTGGTAATTTTGTTGCTTTGGCTGAAGGAAATTTAGAAAATAACATACATTCTCAAGGAACTCCTTATTATAACGGATTAAAATTTCATAGAGTAATTCCAGATTTTATGATACAAGGAGGCTGTCCGCAAGGCACAGGCACTGGTAATCCTGGTTATAGCTTTGAAGATGAATTTCATGCCGATTTAAAACATGATAAACCAGGTGTATTGTCTATGGCTAATTCTGGACCAGCAACCAATGGTAGTCAGTTTTTTATAAC
>DOIV01000052.1:0-1532 GCA_003511845.1 Flavobacteriaceae bacterium
GTAGGGCAGTACCAACACGATGTTGACCAAGCAAAATTGAAACAAAGTTTAGATACTGTTGTTGAAAGTTGTGTGAATACTATTGGTGTAAATGTCAATACAGCAAGTGAATCTTTATTGAGCTATGTATCTGGTATTGGCTCAAAATTGGCAGAAAATATTGTCAATTATAGAGATGAAAATGGAGCATTTACTTCTAGAAATACCATTAAGAAAGTCCCAAGATTAGGAGGGAAAGCCTTTGAACAGGCAGCTGGTTTTTTACGAATTAAAAATGCTAAAAATCCTTTAGACGATTCAGCAGTGCATCCTGAAAGTTATATTATAGTAAGTAAAATAGCAAAAGATGTGAAAAGTAGTGTAACTGATTTGATTGGTAATACTACCGTTTTAGAAAAAATTGACCTACAAAAATACTGCACTTCAAGGGTAGGTTTACCCACTTTAGAAGACATTAGAAACGAGTTAGAAAAACCAGGATTAGACCCTAGAGAAACTGCCAAAGTTTTTACATTCAATCAAAATATTAAAACGATAAGTGATGTAAAAGAAGGGCAATTATTGCCAGGCATCATTAATAATATTACCAATTTTGGGTGTTTTGTAGATATAGGAATCAAAGAAAGTGGTTTGATTCATATTTCTAACCTATCTGATACCTTTGTAAAAGATGTAAATGCTATTGTGAGTTTGCATCAACAAATTATTGTAAAAGTACTAGAGGTTGATATTGCCAGAAAACGGATACAGTTAAAGTTGCATAAATAGAATTACTTAAACGCATTTAAACCTGTAACATCCATACCTGTAATTAACAAGTGAATGTCATGCGTACCTTCATAAGTAATTACAGATTCTAAATTCATCATATGTCTCATGATAGAATATTCGCCTGTAATACCCATACCACCTAACATTTGTCTGGCTTCTCTAGCAATTTTTATTGCCATATCTACATTGTTACGTTTTGCCATAGATATTTGTGCAGTGGTAGCTTTGCCTTCATTTTTTAAGACTCCTAAACGCCAAGCCAACAATTGAGATTTGGTAATTTCGGTAATCATTTCAGCCAATTTTTTCTGTTGTAATTGAAAGCCACCGATTGGTTTTCCAAATTGAATTCTTTCTTTTGAGTAACGTAAGGCCGTATCATAACAATCCATTGCAGCTCCAATTGCTCCCCAAGCAATACCATAACGAGCAGAATCTAAGCATCCTAACGGAGCACCTAAACCAGATTTATTGGGCAATATATTTTCTTTAGGGATTTTTACATTGTCAAAAATCAACTCACCAGTTGATGATGCTCTCAACGACCATTTATTATGTGTTTCAGGCGTTGTAAAGCCTTCCATACCACGTTCTACAATCAAACCATGAATTCTACCTTCTTCATTTTTTGCCCAAACCACCGCAATATCTGCAAAAGGAGCATTTGAAATCCACATTTTAGCACCATTTAATAAATAATGGTCTCCTTTATCTTTGAAATTTGTAGTCATCCCACTAGGGTTTGAACCATGGTCAGGTTC
>DOIV01000052.1:1867-3902 GCA_003511845.1 Flavobacteriaceae bacterium
CGTCAAGCCGAAACAGCCCATATACTCACCAGAAGCTAATTTTGGTAAATATTTTTTACGTTGCTCTTCATTACCATATTTCCATATAGGATACATCACTAAAGACGATTGTACGGAAGCCGTTGAACGCACACCAGAATCACCTCGTTCAATTTCTTGCATAATCAATCCATACGAAATTTGATCCAACCCAGCACCTCCATATTCCTCAGGAATATAAGGTCCAAAAGCACCAATTTCTGCCAAGCCTTTAATAATTTGTGTTGGGAATTCTGCTTTTTGAGCAGCTTCTTCAATAATTGGAGAAACCTCACGTTTTACCCATTCTCTAGCCGCATCTCTAACGAGTTTATGCTCATCTTCTAGTAAATCATCTAATAGGTAATAATCTGGGGCTTGAAATAAATCTTGTGACATTTTTTATGGATTTAAAAGGAGCTCAAAAATAAAAAAAAATATTATCTACTTATGATATTTGTACACCATTTTCAACGCCATCTTTTTCAGCTTCAACAAAAGCCAGTTTGCCATCAGGCGTTTCGGTCATTAAAATCATACCTTGACTTTCTACACCACGTAATTTTCTTGGAGCTAAATTTACCAAAACGGTAACTTTTTGTCCGATAATATCTTCGGGTGAAAAACTTTCGGCAATACCTGAAACTATAGTTCTTACATCAAGTCCAACATCTACTTTTAATTGCAATAATTTTTTAGTTTTTGGTACTTTTATAGCTTCTAAAATAGTACCTGTTCTGATATCTAACTTAGAGAAATCGTCAAAATCTATAGTTTCTTTTTGAGGTTCTAAGGTTTTTGATTCTAATTCATTTGCCTTTTTAGAAGCTTGAAGTTTGTTTAATTGTTTTTGAATTTCTTCATCTTCAATTTTAGCAAATAATAATTCAGCTTTACCTATTTGATGTCCAGCTGGTATTAGTGTGTTTTTAGTTGAGACGTCGTTCCAAGTTAAAGAACCTTCGACTCCGCTCAGGGTGACATTCAGGATAGATTTTAATTTTTTAGATGTAAACGGTAAAAAGGGTTCGCATAAAATAGATAAGCCTGTTGCTATTTGTAAAGCAATGTTCATAATGGTTTTTACACGCTCTGGGTCTGTTTTTATTTGTTTCCAAGGTTCTTCATCGGCTAAGTATTTATTGCCCATCCTAGCCAAATTCATCAATTCCATTAAAGCTTCTCTAAATCGGTATCTTTCAATAGATTTTGAGATAATTTGAGGGTATTTTTTTAGCATTGCCAAGGTATCTTCATCAACATCAGAGAAATTGCCTGAAGCTGGCACTTTACCATCATAATATTTATGCGTTAATACCAATACACGGTTGATAAAGTTACCAAATATAGCAACCAATTCATTGTTGTTTCTAGCTTGAAAATCTTTCCAAGTAAAATCATTATCCTTTGTTTCTGGAGCGTTTGCGGTTAAGGCATAACGCAAGACATCCTGTTTATCAGGAAAATCTTCTAAATATTCATGCAACCAAACCGCCCAGTTTTTAGAAGTAGAAATTTTATTTCCTTCTAAGTTTAAAAATTCATTGGCAGGTACATTATCAGGTAAAATATAACTGCCTTCAGCTTTTAAAATACTCGGAAAAATAATACAGTGAAAAACAATATTGTCTTTTCCTATAAAATGAACCAGTTTAGTATCTTGATCTTTCCAATAAGGTTCCCACTCTTTGCCTTCACGTTTTGCCCATTCTTTTGTTGACGAAATATATCCGATAGGAGCATCAAACCAAACATATAAAACTTTGCCTTCACCACCTTTTGCAGGTACGGGAATTCCCCAATCTAAATCACGTGTGATTGCTCTTGGGCGTAAACCGTCATCTGTCCAAGATTTTACTTGCCCCAGTACATTTGGCTTCCAATCATTTTTATGTCCTTCAACTATCCATTCTTTAAGCCATTCTTGATATTGATCTAAAGGTAAATACCAATGCTTGGTTTCCTTCAACGTGGGAACATTACCTGTGATAGCTGATTTCGGATTGGTTAAATCGGT
>DOIV01000052.1:4307-5417 GCA_003511845.1 Flavobacteriaceae bacterium
CCTACAACAAACCGATCAGCTAAAAACTGATTGGCTTCTGCATCATACAATTGCTGATTGGTTTCTTCAATAAATTTGCCATCTTTATGCAGTTTCTTAAAAAACTCAGAAGCAGTATCATGATGTACTTTAGCAGATGTACGTGAGTAGTTGTCAAAAGAAATTCCAAACTCTTCAAAAGATTTTTTAATAATACCATGGTATTTATCTACCACTTGTTGTGGTGTAATACCTTCTTTTTTTGCCTTAATGGTTATTGGCACTCCGTGTTCATCAGAACCCGAAATAAACGCAACATCATTTCCTTTTAAGCGTAAAAAGCGAGCATAAATATCAGCAGGTACATAAACCCCAGCCAAATGACCAATATGTACAGGTCCGTTAGTATAAGGCAATGCAGCAGTAATGGTATATCTTTTGGGTGTGTTCATGTAAAAATTTTCTAAGCACAAAAGTAAGAAAACCTAGTCTAAAAATGTATTTTTACAAAAAGTAATATCTTATGAAGTCTATTTTATATCCGTTTCTTATCGCAATCTTATTGCTATGTAACAATAATTTGTCTGCACAAAATTTAATTGCACCACCAAATTTACAAAAAGGAGATACGGTTCTAATTTTAGCTCCAGCAGGAATTATGAAAGATACTGTTGCAGTTGAACAAGCAGTTGAACTGTTAAATAATTGGGGATTAAACACCAAATTAGGCAAACATGTATTTACACAAAATTTTCACTTTGCAGGGACAGATAAAGAGCGATTATCTGATTTCCAAAAAGCTATTAATGATGATAATATCAAAGCGATTTGGTGTGCTAGAGGAGGTTATGGAACCGTAAGAATTATTGATGATATTGACTTTACACGATTTAAAGAAAATCCGAAATGGATTATTGGTTTTTCTGATGTTACGGTTTTACATAATGAAATTAATAATTTTGGAATACAAACCATGCATGCCATTATGCCAATAACTTACAAACCTAAAAACAAGGAACAAAAAAAGGCAAGAAAATCATTTAAAAGAGCTCTTTTTGGCAAGAAATTGAAGTATAAAATTTCAAATTCTGATTACAACAAAGAAGGCGAAGCAGTCGGACAAGTTGTAGG
>DOIV01000052.1:5838-6172 GCA_003511845.1 Flavobacteriaceae bacterium
TTATACCATATTGATAGGATGGTAATTAGTTTAAAAAGAGCTGGTGCTTTTGAACATTGTAAAGGTTTAATTATTGGTGCGTTTTCTAGTATAAAACCCAACACTACTGACTTCGGGATGACTTATGAAGAAATTATTTTAGATGCGGTAAAAGACTATGACTTCCCGGTAAGTTTTGATTTTCCTGCAGGTCATATTAGAGATAATAGAACATTATTATTGGGTAAAGAAATATCACTAAAAGTAAAAGAAAAGAAAACGGTAGTTAAGTTTACTAAGGCTCAACCAAACAAGTAGATAAATGAAGAGATTCTTCGGTTGTTACTTTCTCTGA
>DOIV01000053.1 GCA_003511845.1 Flavobacteriaceae bacterium
GTAACAATCACTATTCCTCTTCAAAAATAACATGTTGGTAAGCACCAATATCTGGGGAAACTGTTCTGCTTATATTTAATAAATCAAATGGTACTTGTTGAGCTGTATTGACATCTGCTTTATTAATGGCTTCAGAATCTTGACCAATAATAAATTCATTTTCTTTTGTGTCTTTAAAATTAGGTGCTGCATTTAAAATAACATTTTGATAAAGACTTGTGTTTTCAAAATCAAATAAAGGGTTCTCTAAAATCTCTTTATTGGTGGTGTCAAACTTCAGCATACAGTTTTTTACATTAAAATTAAATGCAGCTCCTTCAACTTTATCTAATACAAATTCTAAACTTTGATTACCGTCAATAATACAATTGGTAAAACTTGCCGTATTCAAATTATGCAATTCAACAACATCATTATTGTTTTCATCTTTAAACGTAAAAAAATTATTCACTAATACTGAAGGCAATTGTCTAAATCCGCTATTCCAATAATTAGCAAAAGTACAATGCATAAATTCATAACTACCACCTTCAGTACAGGCTAAAGTTGATTGTCCACTATTTGCAATAACTAAATTTTCACCCAAAATAGATGCTTCTCTTCCTAAGATTCCGTAATTTGAGGTGTTATAAATTTGAGTATTTTTAATTCTAAGGTTTGTTTCATTATTTTCGATGCCATCAACCAAAACACCAATAAAGTTGTTTTTTATAGTCGCATAATTTATGCTATTATTCTTACTCCCTTCTCTAAGCCATATAAGTCCCCATTGCCCAGCTACATCTTCAAATTCTGGTTCTAACCTGTCGTCTTCAAATAATACTTCATTTTCAAATTCACCTTCTACTTTTAGGCTTGCATTTTTTTCGACAATGATTCCTGAATTCTCATGAAAATACAGTTTTGCACCAGCATTGATTGTTAGTGTTGCATTTTCAGGCACACCAACATATCCATAAATTAAATAAGGTTTATCATTAGTAAAAGTAGTATTACCGTCTAGCATTGTTCCTCTTACTCCTATTTTTTCTCCTTCAGAGGTTTCTCCTAAAACAATAGCTTCGTAAACAAAACTTCCGTCTGATTGTTGTGTTCTGTCTGGTCTAATTAAATTGACATCAAGTACCAAGGCTTCTAGTTTTACATCTTGCTCATTAGCTCCTGAATGAAAAACAACAGAATCTCTATAAAAGAAGTCTTTATCAGTTACCTTAGTAAAATCAACAGTCGCTTCAACAAAAATATAAATACTATCATTTGCTAATATTTCAATGTCTTGAAATGACTTGCCTGGAATTCCATCAACATTCAATCTGTAAAATGAATTGTTACCTCTACCTAAAGCTATATTCGGAATTGAAATAGCATCATCACTCTTATTATATACTTTAAAGCTTTGTGTACTAGAACTGATATCGTCAAAAACACGGTTTAACAACAATGTGTCTACAGAAAAATCAAGCTGACCTGAACTTTCTATTGTTCCGAAATCTTTCCGACAAGAACTCAGAAAAATAATTGTGATAATGATAAAAAGTGAATAAAGTATTCGCATGAAATATCTTATATAACTATAACCTGTTACCTATAATTTTATTGCTTTTTTTGAAGTTTAATTTCAAAAAGTTTATTCCAGTTTTTACCAGTTACAAAAAGACGATCATTCTCAGCATCATAAGCAATTCCGTTTAGCACTTTTTCACTTCCTTTTTGTCCTGATTTTTTTTGCAAGCCTTTTAAATCTGCAATACCTTCTAAAGCACCTGTTTTAGGATTGACCATTATAATACTATTACGTTGCCAAACATTGGCATAAATAACACCATTTAAATATTCTAACTCATTTAATTCATCAATTGCACGATCAGTCGTGTAGGTTTCAATAAAAAACTCTTCGGCTCCAGTTTTTGGGTTTAAAAACCAAAGTTTTTCTGTACCGTCAGATTTAATCAAATTTTTATCATCATGAGTCAAACCCCAACCCTGTATACTTTGAGCATAATTAAAGGTTCTTTCTTTTTTAAAAGTATCGAGATTAAACACAAATCCTATTTTATTTTGCCAAGTCAACATAAAAATTTCATCATTAAAGATAGTCATTCCTTCACCAAAATATTTTTTATCGATATCAATTTTTTGTAATACTTTACCTGTAGTAATTTCTACTTTCCGCAAAGATGACTTACCATTTTGTCCTGTACTTTCATATAAAAATCCGTTATGATACTCTAACCCTTGAGTAAAGGCTTTTTCATCATGAGGATATTCATTAACAATACTATAAGTATATATTTGGGGGGGATTATCAGCTAAAAAAACGATGGTATTGGTCAATTTCTTTTGCTTATCTGCATAAAAAATAGTTGCAGAAATAGCATGAGACCCTAAACGTAATTTAGAAGCATCAATATCTATATTAGAGTTCAATTTATTACCATCTAAGTAGTAACGGATAGAATCTATAGGTTTTTTATCTTTTTCAGTTACAGTAACTGTAAACTTTTGACTGCTTTTAATTTCCTTAGGAGAACTCAATTTTAGCCTATAAACATTAGCACACGAGCTAAAAAAAAGAGTAATTATTACTACGCTAAAAAATATTTTTAAATTTTTCATATAAAATAGTATGTATATTGTTTGAGATTTCAAAAATAGTATTAAATTTGCACTCTCAAAATAGCCGAGTAGCTTTTTTTTACAATTTAGGTTATTTATTTAATAATATAAAATCACTGAAGATGAGAAAAGGAATTCATCCTGAAAATTATAGAATGGTAGCATTTAAAGATATGTCTAACAATGATGTGTTTTTAACAAAATCTACTGCAGATGCAAAAGAAACTTTAGAAGTTGATGGTGTTGAATATCCTTTAATAAAATTAGAGATTTCAAGAACTTCACATCCATACTATACTGGTAAAGTTAAATTAATTGATGCAGCAGGACGTATCGATAAATTTAAAACTAAATACGCTAAATTCAAAAAAGCAGCTCCAGTACAAGCTCAAGAAGAAGAGTAGGTAAAAACATCTATAAAAAAAAACCTCGAATGTTTGTCATTCGAGGTTTTTTTGGTTTAATCCGTTTAACACCAATTTAACCATAAAACATGACATATAAATCGTTTTTATTTCTGCCAATGCATCATCTGGCTCGTTCACTAAAAATGTCTGCAAGACATTTTCTTAACGTTCCGCCCTACTAAAAATTAGTTCCGTAGCAAGGCTATGAAAAGAATTTTTATCTTAAACAAAGAAAAATATATTCCAATTTATTTATGACTTCTTTTATAATTAAATTGGTATAACATCAATTGTTAAATACCAATTCTGATTTATTTACTAAAGCAAAAACTCCGTAACCATTATCAAAATTACGATGTAATATTACTGGCTCTACAAAAGGATTATCTTCTGCATAAAATGAAATTCTAAGTGTTGTATCATAACGGTAAAAATCTTCTGTTATATGATATAAAATAGCTTTGTATGTTGTAT
>DOIV01000334.1:0-777 GCA_003511845.1 Flavobacteriaceae bacterium
ATGAAAAAAGGACGCATTGTAGAGCAAGGTAAACATGAAGAATTATTAGTCAAAAAAGGTGATTATTTTAAACTGGTTACCATGCAATCACTTGGCTAAAAATAAAAAAAGAACAACACATAATGAATACAGTAGACAGTTTACAATGGCGATATGCTTGTAAAAAATTTGATAAAAATAAAATCATTTCAACTGAGAAATTAAGCATCATTAAGGAAGCTTTTAACTTAACAGCAACCTCTTTTGGCTTACAACCAATTAAAATGATAATCATCAAAAACAAAAAATTACAAGCTGAATTGACAACACATTCTTTCAATCAGCAACAAGTAGCTACAGCTTCCCACCTAATGGTACTCTGTATAGATAAGGACACCACACCTCAAAATATTGATGCTAGTTTTGATAGAGAAATTGCTATTCGTGGAACTTCAAAAGAAGTTCTTGCTGATTTTAGAAAACATGTACAAGAAAGTTTTGCAAGTAAATCAATAAAAGAAAAACAGTTAGCCTCCACTTCTCAAGCATATATTGCTTTAGGTAATTTAATGACAGTTTGTGCTTTAGAAAAAATAGACAGCTGCCCTATGGAAGGTTTTATCTCTAAAAAATATGATGAAATACTTGATTTAGAATCTAAAAATTTAAAATCAGTTTTACTTTTACCTATAGGTTATAGAGCAGATGATGACTTTATGAGTAAACTAAAAAAAGTCAGAAAACCATTAAGTGATATTGTGATAGAGTTGTAATTACAAAAAGACTAAAGAGAAGAGA
>DOIV01000334.1:1113-1617 GCA_003511845.1 Flavobacteriaceae bacterium
AGAGAAAAGAGAAAAAGAAAATACTAGAATTCTAACACAGAACCTGAAACACCAAACAAATATGAATACAGAAATAAGAAACCTAGAACCAAAAGTTTTATGGAATAATTTTGCAGATTTAAATGCAGTGCCAAGAGCTTCAAAAAAAGAAGAAAGGGTCATTCAATTTATGGTTGATTTTGGTGAGAAATTAGGTTTAGACACACAAGTAGATAAGGTTGGGAATGTCATCATCAAAAAACCAGCTACCAAAGGCATGGAAAACAGAAAAACTATAATAATGCAATCGCATTTAGATATGGTACATCAAAAAAATAACGATACTAATTTTGATTTTGATACTCAAGGAATTGAGATGATTATTGATGGAAATTGGGTAAAAGCAAAAGGCACAACTTTAGGTGCTGATAATGGCTTAGGTGTGGCTGCAATCATGAGTGTTTTAGAAAGTGATCGTATTGTACATCCTGCAATAGAAGCCTTATTTACGATTGATGAAGAAAC
>DOIV01000334.1:2025-3308 GCA_003511845.1 Flavobacteriaceae bacterium
GAAGATGATGATGAAATTGGTGTAGGTTGTGCTGGTGGTATAGATATTACTGCAACAAAATCATATACTCTACAAGCAAGTGAAGATGATGTTGCAGCTTATAAAATTACGGTAAAAGGATTGCAAGGTGGGCATTCTGGTATGGATATTCATAAAGATTTTGGCAATGCCAACAAAATGATGAATCGGATTTTATATGCTCTTAAAGACTTATCATCTATCTCAAAAATTGATGGTGGTAGTCTTAGAAATGCTATTCCAAGAGAAAGTAATGCCAATATTACAACGACCAATACTGAACTATTGGAAGAAGAGTTTTACAGTATTGCTAAACAAGTTATTGATGAATATAGCACTATTGAAAAAGACTTAGAAATTACTTTAGAAGAATGTTTAGCTCCTGAATATGTTCTTTCTAAAAACGAACAAGAATTATTATTAAAAGCCATTTACACAGCACATAATGGTGTTTTTAGAATGAGTCCTGATATTCCTGATTTGGTAGAAACTTCTAATAATGTAGCTAGAATTTTAGTGGAAGACGGAACTATAAAAATAGGGTGCTTAACGAGAAGTTCTGTAGAATCTGGCAAAAATAATTTGGCAAACAATATTAAATCTGGCTTTGAATTGGCAGGTTTTTCTGTTGAGCTTTCTGGTAATTATCCTGGTTGGAAACCAAACCCAACTTCTGACATCTTAAAAGTACTAGACAAAACCTATCAAAAATTATTTGATGAAAAACCTACAATTATGGCTTGCCATGCAGGATTAGAATGTGGTATTTTAGGCACCAACTATCCAGAAATGGATATGATTTCTTTCGGACCAACCATTAAAGGAGCTCATTCACCTGATGAACGTGCAAATATTAAATCCACTCAGAAGTTTTGGAAATATGTATTAGAAATATTAAAGGATATTCCTGAAAAAACATAGTATTTAATTAGAAAAAGATACTTTTGTACCAAATCATTCATCTTGGAAGAAAACAAAGGTACAAGAATCAATAAGTATTTAAGCGAAGTTGGCTATTGCTCACGTAGAGCTGCCGACAAACTCATTGAACAAGGTCGTGTAACCATCAACGGTTCTGTACCTGAATTGGGAACGAAAATCCATCCTGGAGATGTCGTAAAAGTTAATGGAACATTGGTTTCTGATGCTGATAAAGACAAACCTGTCTACATTGCTTTTAATAAACCAGTTGGCATAGTTTGTACTACAGACACTAGAGTTGAAAAAGATAATATTATTGATTATATCAATTATCCTTCTCGTAT
>DOIV01000036.1:0-4231 GCA_003511845.1 Flavobacteriaceae bacterium
GCAGCATCTCTACCTTCAAAAATAATAACAACACGTTTCTTCTCGTTTGCAACCCACTGTTGTAATTTAACCAGTTCAATTTGCAATTTTTTGAGTTCTTCTTCATACGTCAACTTATAAAGTACTTTATCAATATTCTTACCTTTTTTCTGAATTATTTCTAATAATTCATCTCTAGAAGTAATTGTTTCAAATTCTTCTTTAGTAATTTTTTTATCTAACATTTCATTCATTAAAATATATTTAATATCACCCCTAAAACACATCCATATAGGGATGTATAAAGGTACAAAACAAAGCCCTATTATTAAAGGTAAATACTATTTATTTTTCGAAATTTAGGATTGTAGAACTAATAATAGAAATACAATCTTGCAATTGTTCTTCCGTCATCACCAAAGGTGGAGCAAAACGGATAATATTACCATGGGTTGGTTTTGCTAATAGCCCGTTTTCTTTCAAAGCCATACAAATATCCCAAGCAGTACTACTCTCTTCTGCATCATCAATTACAATAGCATTTAACAACCCTTTTCCCCTTACCAACTTCACTAGGTTAGTTTGCTTAATTAACTCTTGCATACCGTCTCTAAAGAGCTTTCCTAACTTCTCTGCATTTTCTGCTAAATTCTCTTCTTTTACCACTTCCAAAGCAGCAATAGCTACAGCTGAAGATAGTGGGTTTCCTCCAAAGGTAGAGCCATGCGTACCTGGTGTTATTACTTGCATTATAGCATCATCTGCCAATACAGCTGAGACAGGTAATACACCACCTGAAATTGCTTTCCCAAGGATTAGAACATCTGGTTTTATATTAAAATGATCTACAGCTAATAACTTTCCTGTACGAGCAATGCCTGTTTGTACTTCATCGGCAACAAACAACACATTATTTTCTTTACATAAATTATACGCATCTACAATAAAATTATCCTCTGGCACAAAAACTCCGGCTTCGCCTTGGATAGGTTCTACTAAAAATGCAGCTACGTTTTCATCTTTCAATTCTTTACGTAACGCATCAATATCATTATAGGGTATAGACACGATACCAGGTGTAAAAGGTCCAAAATTTTTGGTTGCAACAGAATCGTTAGATGCTGATATAATAGTTACCGTTCTTCCATGAAAATTATTCTCACAAACAATAATTTTTGCTTGATTAGAAGGAATTCCTTTTTTCTCATATCCCCATTTTCTAACTAGTTTAACTGCAGTTTCAACAGCTTCAGCTCCAGTATTCATTGGTAATACTTTATCAAAACCAAAATATTCAGTTACAAACTTTTCATAGACACCTAACTTATCATTATAAAATGCTCTTGAAGTCAATGTCAATACATCAGCCTGAGATTTTAATGCATTAATAATTTTAGGATGACAATGCCCTTGATTCACAGCGGAATATGCTGATAAAAAATCATAATATTTTTTACCATCAACATCCCAAACATAGACACCTTCTCCTCTATTTAAAACTACTGGAAGCGGATGATAATTATGTGCACCATGTTTATTCTCTAATGCAATTGCTTCTTCTGATGAAATTTGCTCTTTAGTCATTACTTTTTAAAATTATAAATTCAACGATACAAATTCCTTCTTTTTCCGATATATTGGAAGGAGAGAAATCATCCAGTAAATGAGATTTATTATTAATCCTCACCCGAAACTGCGAAAAGCAGTTTCGACCTCTCCAAAGGAGAGGTGAAATAGAAAACTTAAAGGTCCATCCGAACGGCAAGGGCGGGCAGAGAGAGCCTAGGTGAATTCTTTTCGATTAAATAGACTAAAAAATAGTTATTCTAAAATAGTCTTTGATTTTCTAAACATAAAAAATAGCCCAACCAATACTAACGGAATACTCAATAGCTGACCTGTATTTAGCTTTATACTAATATCTATCCATTCTTCAAGACCTCCTTGCCATTCTTTATAAAACTCCACAAAAAATCTTACAGACCATATCATGACCATCCAAACCCCAAAAAGATATCCTATATGTTGTTTTTTATCCGTTTTCCAGTAAAGGTACCATAGAACTAAAAAGGTTACCAAATAACCAGTTGCTTCGTAAATCTGTGTTGGGTACCTATTAGGTACTTCTGCTAATACTTCTTTAAAACGAGAATTGTTTGCTATTAAATTATAAGCCTTATTGACTTCATCTGCTCCTGTAATTCCCATTGCTTTATATTCACTGATATCATTTCTAATAAACTTGAATCCAAAATCACTACCTGTAGCTTTGCCTACAATTTCTGAATTAAACAAATTACCAAAACGTACAAACATACCACCAATAGCTGCTGGAAGAGCCACTCTGTCTAAGGTCCATAATAAAGGCTTTTTTACAACTTTTTTACTATAAAAATACAATGCTATAATAATACCTATAGCCGCTCCATGACTTGCTAAACCTCTAAAGCCTGTAAATTCAAACGGATTCAATCTAAACGGTAAAAAAACCTCTGCCAACGTATAGTCTTCTTCATAAAAAACATAGTGACCAATTCTAGCACCTAATAGCATCGCTATGACAGTATACATAAACAGTGAATCTAGTTTTTCTATAGAAATAATATCTTTTTTGAATATCATTTTCATGATTTGTAAACCCAAAATAAAGGTTAATACAAACATTAAACTGTAATATTTAATAGGGAAAGAACCTATAGTAATGATATCTGGATTAAAATTCCAGTCGATTGATAATGAAAAAAGCATACATATTATTTAGAGTGTAAATATAAGTTTTATTGTCGATTTGTTGAAGTGTTTATTTATGTTATTAGAAACATACTATTTCACTTCTCTTTCTTCATGTCAGATTCTGGAACTGGGTCGTGCCCTTCACCTCCCCAGGGATGACAACTACCTATCCTTTTCATCGCCAACCACCCTCCTTTAAAAAGTCCATGTTTTTGTAAAGCTTCAACTGTATAATGCGAACAAGTTGGTGTATATCTACAACTAGAAGGTGTGTAAGGTGAGATCGCCACTTGATAAAAGCGAACGATTAAAATAAATGGATATGTTAGAATTTTTTGCATCTATAATTCTTCCCGAGTGAATAAAAGCTATAAATTAATTACACATTGAGTTTATTCCCTTTGGGAATACGGAAGATGGTATTTTAAATTGTAAATGTAGTACCATCAGTACCATCTTTCAGTTGAATTCCTTTTTCGAGTAATTCATCTCTAATTTTATCTGACAATGCCCAATCTTTATTAACTCTCGCTTCATTACGCATATTTATTAGCATATTTACAACTCCAGTCAATTTTTCTGAATTATCTTTAGAAGTTAAATCTTCTAACCCTAAAACATCAAAGACAAAAGTATTCATAGTCTGACTAAAATCTTCCAAATCTTCAGCAGTTATCGTTGCTTTATTATCAATCAATAAGTTGACAAACTTTACACCTTCAAAGAGTTGTGCTATTAAAATGGGCGTATTAAAATCGTCATTCATAGCATTATAACAACTTTGTTTCCATGTATTAACATCTATACTTGATGTTTTATTCGGCTCTATATTTTTCAATTGATTTATAGTATTCATTAATCTATTGTAACCTTTTTCTGAAGCTTCTAAAGCATCATTAGACAAATCTAAAACACTTCTATAATGTGCTTGCATGATAAAAAAACGTGTAACACTTGTATTAAATGCTTTAGATAAAATATCATTATTTCCTTCGTAAATCTCACTAGGCAAAATGGAATTACCTGTTGATTTTGACATTTTTTTTCCGTTAAGATTCAACATATTGGTATGCATCCAATAATTTACTGGTGCCTTATGATTACAAGCCTGAGCCTGTGCAATTTCACATTCGTGATGCGGAAATTTTAAGTCCATTCCGCCTCCATGAATATCAAACTGCTCACCTAAATATTTTGTACTCATTACCGTACATTCTAAATGCCAACCTGGAAAACCTATTGACCAAGGTGAATTCCATCGTTGAATATGCTCTGGTTCTGCTTTTTTCCATAGGGCAAAATCTTGCGGATTCTTCTTATCTGACTGTCCATCTAAATCACGTGTATTTTCAATAGCATCTTCAATAATTCGTTTGGATAGAATTCCGTAATTCTCTTTTTCATTGTATTTTAAGACATCAAAATAAACGGAACCATTTACCACATATGCCAATCCGTTATCAATAATAGTTTGAATGGCTTCTATCTGCTCAACAATATGACCTGTGGCTGTTGGCTC
>DOIV01000036.1:4611-4947 GCA_003511845.1 Flavobacteriaceae bacterium
GTATAACGCTGTACAACTTCCATTGGTTCTATTTTTTCTAAACGGGCTTTTGTTGAGATTTTATCTTCAGAATTATCATCAGTTAAGTGACCAGCATCAGTAATATTACGGACATATCTTACTTTATAACCTAAATGTAAAAAGTAACGATAAATCATATCAAAACTCATAAAAGTCCTTACGTTACCTAAATGGACATTACTATAAACAGTTGGTCCACAGACATACATGCCAACAAATCCTTTTGTTATGGGTTTGAATAGCTCCTTTTTACCTGAAAGTGTATTGTATATTTTTAAGTCTTGCATTGTTTTATGAAATAGACTTCAAATATAG
>DOIV01000036.1:5329-7853 GCA_003511845.1 Flavobacteriaceae bacterium
ATAAAAAAGCCAAAAATTAATAATCTTTGGCTTTTAAGTAGGATTGAAACAATCTTAGTTTGTGCTAATTTTACTGTAATTTACATTCATATTAAAGCTAGTACCTTTAGGGACTTTTATTATTAACTTTGTTCTCACTTTCGCTTTATTTCTATTTTTAATAATTGCTCTAATTTTTTTATGCCGTTTCCGTGCAGCTTCACCACGTTTTCTAGCTTCTGCTCCTCTTTTTCTCGCTATGACACTTCTCTTTCTTGCCAATTCACCTCTTTTTTTGGCTAACTCACCACGTTTTCTTGCAAGCTCAGCTCTTTTCTTTGCTGTAATTACCCTTCTTTTATGATGCATTTTATTTCTTTTCGCCATTAAAGCAGCTTTCTTCTGTAACTTTATAAAATTTTCTTTATTTGCTTCTTGCCATTCTTTTAAATATTCTTGATTTTCTTTTAATTTTTCAAAATCGAAATTTCCACCTAATGAATCTAAACTAAAATCGTGAGTGTAGATTGTATTAAAAGTGCTATCGTTAAAAATTTCTTTAAAATTTACTTCAGGAAAAGAAAAATCTATAGAGTCTAAAACGCCTAGACTCTCTATTGAAATTTCTGGCATTTCAAAATTGAAATGTTCAAAACGATGAGAGGTTCGAGAATGATTGTTTGATTTAGAAACAATATGAATACCATCAGGTTTTTGGTCTAAACCTACCTTCCATGAATCAAAATAGGATTGAGCTTCTTCTTTGGTTGCTCCTTCAACAGTCATAACAGCTTCCATTTTTATTTTATTCTTATTCCATTCTACAATTTCAATATCTGCATAATTAGCAACTAATGAAACCTTATCTCCTTTTGTTGTAATCTCTTTATTAATTTTTTTTTCAAATTTTTGTGCATTACTAACTGTCAAGCCTATACACAAAAATAGTACGGTTAATTTATACGGTATTTTGTTCATTTTTTTTGTCTTTACTATTATTTAACTTTTCTTTTAATTGCAATAACAATTGCAAGCGTAGTTGTAAATTATCAATCAATGCATTGATTGATTTTTCACTAATTTTATCGATATCTAATTGTGCACTTTCATTTTTATATTGACTCGTTAATTCACCTAATCTATCGAAATACTTATCTAAAATTGGTTTGTTTTCTTTACTAATTTCTAATTGAGACAATTCATAAACTATAGCATTGGTATAATAACTTTCTATCTGTTCTAGTTCTGGAGATAGACTACCCAAAGTGATGGATTCTTCAGTTTTATAAGGCTCTACAATACTAGATGTTGAGTTGTAGTAATAGCCTAAGCTTAATAATAAAGCTGTAGTTGCAGCTACCTTTAAGACCCAATAATTTCTTTTCCTCTTTTGATACAATTCTTTTTTCAAGCGTTGCTCAAAAATTTCACGATGATTACTTGGTAATTCTTTCATCATTCTATTGTTTTTAAAATTAATTTTCATGATGTACATTATTTAAAAGTTCTTTCAATCTGATTTTCCCTCTTGATAATTGCGATCTTGAGGCAACTTCTGATATTTGTAAAATTTGAGCAACTTCCTGATGGTCATACCCTTCTAATAAACAGAGTTTAACTACATTTTTACACTTTTGTGGTAATTGTTCTATACAATTAAAAATCATATTCATATCCCTTTTAGAATCAATCTCCCAATCATCATTAGTATCATCTATTATTGAAATAATTTCATCATTCATTTCAACAAGGTCTAACTTTTGTTTTTTTAGCCAATCTAAACTTTGATTGATTACAATTCTTTTTAACCATGCTCCAAAAGAGGATTTACCATTGAAAGTTTCAATTTTTTTAAACGCTTTAATAAATGCTTCTTGCATGATGTCTTGTGCAATTACATCATCCTTTATAAAATTACATGCCGTATTGTACATTGCTTTACAATACAAATCATACAGCTCAAGTTGTGCCCGAGCCTCATTATTCTTACACTTATCAATTAATTCAAACTGCAAATTTTTATTCATTTATATAAACTTACTACTATAAATACGATTCAAATGACCAACTGTTGCATTTTCTTTAAATAATTATCCTAAATTTACAATTATTATCGCTTACGCGGATATGGACAAAAAAAAAGAACATAAAACTATACATAAAATTGATGGAGTTAAACAACCTACTTCAACCAATATTATTTCAATTCAAAAAATAAAATTGAAAAGAGAGAAATCACCTACTCCTCAAATCTTTATTGAAAATGTTATTAAAGGAGATATTTCTTATTTAAGTAAAGCCATTACCTTAGTTGAAAGCACAAATACTATTCATCAAAAAAAAGCTGCAAAAATCTTACAAGGGTGCCTTCCTTTTGCCAACAAGTCTGTTAGAATCGGAGTTACTGGTGTTCCTGGTGTTGGGAAAAGCACTTTTATTGAAGCTTTCGGCAAACACTTGACGCTATTGGGAAAAAAAATTGCGGTATTAGCAATTGACCCAAGTAGTTCAATAAATAAAGGCAGTATTTTAGGCGATAAAACTA
>DOIV01000037.1:0-3788 GCA_003511845.1 Flavobacteriaceae bacterium
ATGCTGCAGGTGATGCAGTAGATGCAGCAAAAGGAAAAGTTGAAGATGTTAAGGAAGCTGTAAAGCACTAAGCATTTAACAACAAAAAACTTTAAAAAAGCTTCCTTCCGAAAATTCGGAATGGAAGCTTTTTTATGTTTAAAATAGTAGTTTTATCTTTTTCTCAATGAAAACTGTAAAAAGAGTAAGCTTATAAAAAACAACATACCTACTAATTGCATAAGCTAAAGGAATACCTGTTTTTACATTTAAAACGGTAAGAATACCAAGTGCTAATTGTAAAATAATCAGAAAAGCTGTTGTATTTAGCCAATTTTCAGAAAGTTTTGAGGTATTGCTACGATATTTGAAATAGATGTATCCAGTTAATGCAAATAGGATGTATGCTAGCATACGATGTGCAAATTGGATTAATGCTGGGGCAAAATGAAAAGTGTCATAGTTGGTCAAATTTAACCAAGTCCAATTGCTAGCGTTTGTCAATACTTGGGGTATAAATTCACCATTCATATCTGGCCAAGAAGGGTAATATAAGCCTGCTTTCATACCTGCCATTAAACCTGCAAATATCATTTGAATAAGAGTGATAAAAATCAATATAGATAAAGCTTTAGTGTTTGAGTTTTTCACATCGCTTTTGTAATTATAAACATCGGCAACAGTTTTAGTCATAAAACCAATACTTATAGTAGCTAAAATAAAGTGAAGGCTTAATTTATAAGCATTTACCCATGGTCTGTTGGTAAGTCCACTTTTCACCATAATCCATCCAGCAGAAGCAGTTAATGCTGTAAAAAATATAACTAAAAACAATCTTTTTATTAAGTAGAAATTTATTTTCTTACGGATAAGAAATATGACAAAAGGAATTAAAAAAATAAAGCCAAGTATCCTTACCCAAAGGCGATGAAAATACTCCCAAAAATAAATAAATTTAAAATCGTCTAATGTAAAGTGTGAGTTTATTTTATGGTATTGAGGTGTTTGTTTGTACAACTCAAAAGCATTTGTCCATTGTTGTGTGTTGAGTGGCGGAATAATTCCACTAACAACATCCCAACGAGTTATTGATAATCCAGAGCCTGTCAACCTTGTGATTCCTCCAAGAATAACTTGACCGATAAGCATTACTAAACCAGTAATTAGCCAAATTCTAACAAGCCTTGTGAATTTATAGTTTTGATGTTTCAATTGTTGAAATTTGTTATTTCCAAGTGATAGTCTCCATAATACGTTTGATGTCTTTTTCAATATATTTAATTGCAGGTAGAATAGAATCGTAATTTGGTTGTACTTTAAAATAAACGGCACCTGTAATAAAATGTTTTGTACTGTCGGTGATATGAAATTGTAATGGAGAGGCTGCATTTCCAGTTACTTCAGATAATGAGCCGTAAGTTTTATTTTCGAAATTATCATAAAGAGAAGGGGCACTAATAAGATCTGCTTTTATAGCGTGATTGTAAGTTAATTTTTCAGACTCACGTAAAAGTTCATTCAAATTATTGTCAATTTTTCTATACGTTATATTTATAGAAGCTTTTAATTTAGGATAACTAATATTAACCCAACACTTTTCAGTAAAATGGTATTTCGCATCACTAGAAATATTAAAAGTATAAGGACAGTTTGAGTCTGTAGTGATATATGTTGCATCTGAATAGGTCAAGTTTAAAAAAGCCTTGGGTTTTGGTAAAGTTTCAGAGTCACCACAAGAACTAATTGGAAGTGAAATGAAAATTACGAAAAGGATTTTAAGTGTGATTTTATTCATTTGGTATGGTTACTTTTATTTGTTTAATCCTTTTTTTATCTAAAACTTCAATTTTAAAAGTGTAATCTTTAAAAAGGATAATGTCATTCCTTTTAGGAAAATTTTGATTAATTTCTAATATAAAACCTGCTAAAGTTTCAGCTTCACCTTTGTGGTCTTCAAAAATAGAATCTTCAACTTTTATTGCTTTATAGAAGTCTTTTAAGGCAATTTTACCATCAAAAACATAATTATTATCATCTAGTTTAGAATAGGATAAATCATCATCATCAAATTCATCACTAATATCTCCAACAATTTCTTCAATCACATCTTCTAAAGTCACTATACCAGATGTGCCCCCATACTCATCAACGACAATAGCTAGATGGTTTTTCATTTCTTGAAATTCTTTTAATAAATCATCTAATTTTTTGTTTTCAGGTATAAAAAAAGGTTCTCGTAAAACTTTTTCCCATTTGAAAGTTTTTTTATTGAGGTGAGGTAATAAATCTTTTGAGTATAAAACACCTATAATAGTGTCAATATTTTCTTTGTAAACTGGTATTCTAGAATGTCCATTTTTAATAATTTTTTTCACGACATCAGAAAACTCATCACTTTCTGGTATGGCAAAAACATCAGTTCTTGGACACATTACGTGTACCGTTTCAGTATTACCAAAAGTTACAATGCCTTGTAGTATTTTTTGCTCTTCTTTGGTTGTGGCTTCTTCAGAGGTAAGGTCTAAAGCTTGAGATAGAGTTTCTACTGAGAAGTCAGAATTTTTTGTGCCCAACCTTCTTTCTACTATGCTGGTTAATTTTAGTAATGGAATACTTAATGGGCTTAATATTACATTTAAAATTTTTATAGGAAACACCATTAATGAAGCGAATTTTAACGCATTTCTATTTGCATATACTTTGGGTAACACCTCTCCAAAGAGTAAAATTAAAAAGGTGACTAATACCACCTCTAGTGTAAAACGTAAGGCGGTTGATTCAATTCCGCTAAAAATGAACTGCCCTAAATAAGCAAATAATAAAACAATTAAAATATTGATAAAATTATTGATGATTAATATGGTGGCTAATAATTTTTTTGGACGGTCTAATTGTTGAATTACGAGTACTGTCTTTTTTGATTGATTGTCTTCGTTTAACTGGGTTTTAGATAGAGAGAAAAAAGCAACTTCTGAGCCAGAAATCATTGCGGATGTTAAAAGTAAAGCAAATAAAATTAATAATCCGACAATTAAAGGCCAGTTAAATGTGGTAAATAAAAATAAGCTCAAGGGTTCCAGATCCAATTATTTGATGTTTAATTATGTTTAAAAGGGTAAATCATCATTTTTATTTGCTGTTTCTTCATTAGCAGCTTTAGGTAAAGGTTTGTCAGATTTTGACACATTACTTTTAGTTGAATTGCTTCTCAATTCTTTTTTTGTAGTTAAGAAAGTCATTTCTGTTGCGTGAATTTCTGTGGTATATCTTTTGTTTCCACTTTGGTCTTCCCATTGACGTGTTTTAATACGGCCTTCAATATAAACTTTATCACCTTTACTTAGGTACTTTTCGCAAATCTCTGCTAATTTATTTCTAACCACAATATTATGCCATTCTGTGGTTGTAACTCGCTCATTTGTTTGGCGGTTGGTGTAGGTTTCATTTGTGGCTATTGGAAATCTTCCAATAGAATTTCCTCCTTCAAAAAAGTGCATTTTTATTTCATCACCTAAATGCCCTATCAACATTACTTTGTTTAGTGTGCCAGCCATTTTGTACCAATTTTATTTTGCAATGTATAACTACGAGCCAAAGATAATGAAAATTTCAGGCTTTAATCAAAAATGACATCTAATTATTTGGTTGCTGGATTCAATTTAATATTGTCAAATTTTTCTATAAAGTTTTGGATTAACTTTGGAACAGGATATTTTTCTAGATCCTCAATTAAAATGCTATTTAAAATATTTTGTTTTGTTTCAACAATCCAAAATTTACTAAAGATATGCTGGTGTGACAATTTATGA
>DOIV01000037.1:4203-8816 GCA_003511845.1 Flavobacteriaceae bacterium
TCAATTGCTGTTAAAGTTTCAATTAAAGGAAACTCATATAATCCTTTCCAAATATCTTTATGTTTACGTCGTTGTAATGCAATTTTATTTTGCGAATTGATAATTACTAAATAATTAAAATACCTTTTTTTAATTTTAATTTTTTTATCCTTTATAGGAAGGATAGTTATAAGTTTTTTTTGTAAAGCAATACAGCTAGTATTTAATGGGCAATTATTACAATTTGGATTTTTTGGTTTGCATTGTATGGCACCGAATTCCATGATTGCCTGATTGAAAGTAGCAGGGTCTTTAGTGTCTATTAATTCTTGAGCCAATTGCTTAAATTCTTTAATGCCTTTTGTGCTGTTGGTAGACGTTCTTATGCCAAAATAACGAGCTAAAACTCTATATACATTTCCGTCAACAACTGCAGTTACTTCATTATAACAAATTGAAGCGATAGCAGAGGCGGTATAGTCACCTACACCTTTAAGTTTTAAGAGTTCTTTGTAAGAACTTGGAAATTTACCATCCAATTCATTGACAATATATTGAGCAGAAAAGTGAAGGTTTATGGCTCTTGAATAATAACCTAAACCTTGCCATAATTTAAGTACAGCTTCTTCTTTAGCTTTAGCTAAATTATTAATAGTAGGGAAAGTTGCAATAAATCTTTTATAATAGTCTAAGCCTTGATCGACTCTAGTTTGTTGGAGGATGATTTCTGAGATCCAAATATGGTATGGATTACTGGTTTTTCGCCAAGGTAAATCCCGCTTATTTTGTAAATACCAGTAAATTAACTGTTTAGAAAGTGACATGGTTTTAATTGCAGATGCAATGATACAGCTTTTATCTTGTTAAATTTTAATGAATTAGCTGGTTAAATCGATTAATTGTTTTTATATTTGCCAGCCTAAAATATATAGATAACAGTATTAAAATAAATAAGAATGACAAAAGCAGAGATTGTAGCTACTATTTCAGATAAATCAGGGATAGAAAAGGGAGATGTATTGAGAGTTGTAGAAGATTTTATGAAAGAAGTAAAAAGCTCATTAGAAAGTGATGAGAATGTTTATTTAAGAGGTTTTGGTAGTTTTATAATTAAAAAGAGAGCTGAAAAAACAGGAAGAAATATTTCTAAAAACACTACTATTAAAATACCAGCACATAATATTCCGGCATTTAAACCAGCAAAAGTTTTTGTAGAAGGTGTTAAGAAGAAAGTTGCAGTAAAATAAATTATTCATCTAAAATAGATATAGATATGCCAAGTGGTAAAAAAAGAAAACGCAGTAAAATATCTACTCATAAGCGTAAAAAAAGAAGTAGACAAAACAGACATAAAAAGAAGAAATAGTTAGACTATTTCTTCTTTTTAAAAGAAATCGTTCTTTGAAAAAGAAATTTACGGATGTAAATTTCATCGGGTTTACAGTATATGTAAACAAATTTTTTAATCCTTCTGCATTATATTTATAATGTAGATACAAAACTTATACAGAGTGAGAACAGACTTAATTATTAGATCAAATTCCTCTGATATAGATTTTGCCTTATTAAAAGACGGAAGACTTAGTGAATTACATAAAGAATCAAATGATAATAATTTTAATGTTGGCGATATATTTTTAGCCAAAATCAAAAAAACATTATCTGGTTTAAATGCATCATTTGTTAATGTAGGTAGTGAAAAAGATGCCTTTTTACATTATCATGATTTAGGACCAAAATTGTTATCTTTAACTAAATACACTAAGTTAGTAAGTACAGGTAAACTAAAAGAATTCACTTTAAAAAATTTCCATTTTGAAAAAGACATAAATAAAAATGGAGCTATAGACAAGGTTATAAAATCTGGACAAAACTTATTAGTACAAGTTGTTAAAGAGCCAATATCTACTAAAGGCCCTCGAATTAGTTCAGAACTTTCTATTGCAGGTAGGTATTTAGTATTAGTCCCTTTTTCTGATAGAATTTCGGTATCTCAAAAGATATCAAGTAGAGCAGAAAAAGAAAGATTGAAAAGACTTGTGAAAAGCATTAAGCCAAAGGGTTTTGGTGTTATTTTAAGAACTGTGGCCGAGGGTATTAAAGTTGCTGAATTAGATAGAGATTTGCAAAATTCTTTACAACGTTGGGTAGGTTTAAGTAAACAATTACCTAAAGCTCAAGCACCAGCAAAAGTATTGTCTGAATTAAACAGAGCTTCTTCTATTTTAAGAGATATTCTTGACGACTCTTTCACTAGTATAGTTACTGATGATGAGAAGTTATTGATTGAACTTAAAGAATATGTAGAGCGTATTGCTCCTAAAAAAGTTTCTATGGTTAAATTGTACAAATCAAAATTGCCAATTTTTGAAAAACATGGCATTGAAAAGCAAATAAAAACTGCATTTGGACGTACAGTATCTATGCCAAAAGGAGCTTATTTAGTTATAGAACATACTGAAGCATTACATGTAATTGATGTAAATAGTGGTAACCGTTCTAACAAAGCAAATTCACAAGCTGATACTGCATTAGAAGTAAATTTAATTGCAGCTTCAGAAATTGCACGTCAGTTGCAATTGCGTGATATGGGTGGAATAATTGTTGTTGATTTTATTGACATGCATACCGCAAGTCATAGACAAAAATTGTATGATCATTTGAAAAATGCAATGAAGTCTAATAGAACAAAGCATAAAATTTTACCACCTAGTAAATTTGGTTTGGTGCAAATTACTAGGCAACGCGTAAGACCAGAAATGGTTATAAAAACTAAAGAAGCAAATCCAAATATAAATGGTGAAGTAGAAGCACCAATAATTTTGGTAGATAAAATTGAAAACTTTTTAGAAAGAATTATTAATGATAAATCTAATAAAGGAATTACACTTCACGTGCATTCTTTTGTAGCATCATATATAAAAAAGGGGATGCCCTCAATTCAACAAAAATGGTTTTTAAAATACAAAAAGTGGATAAAAGTTATGCCAAGAGATGCTTATCAATATCTCGAATATCATTTCTTTGATGAAAATGATAAAAAGATTAAATAAGGTGATATTATATCACAAAACCTACAATTTAAAATTGTAGGTTTTTTTTTGCTTAATTTTTAGCAACGAAACGTTTATATTTGTTGAAAATGAATAAGACTAAATCATATACTTTTGAAGAAGCAACAAAACGAATGGAAAATTATTGTGCTTATCAAGAGCGTTGTCATAAAGAGGTTGAGAGTAAGCTATTTGAAATGAACCTGATAGATATAGCAAAAGAAGAAATAATTTTACATTTATTAAAACATGATTTTTTAAATGAAGAGCGTTTTGCAAAAGCCTATGCAAGAGGTAAGTTTAATATCAAAAAATGGGGAAAACAACGTATAGTAAGAGAGCTGAAATTCAGAGATGTTTCAGCGTATAATATTAAATCTGCTTTAACTGAAATTGATGAAGGTGATTATTATAAAACATTTAATGCTTTGGCTGAGAAAAGATATCAAAGTATTAATGAACTTAACTCATATAAAAAAAGTAAAAAATTAACAGATTATTTACTGTATAGAGGTTGGGAGACTGACTTAGTATATAAAAAAGTAAAAGAGTTAATGCTAAAAAAATAAGAGCCAAAAAAAAGCTACTAATCTAATTTAGAAAGTAGCTTTTTTCTTTACAAGAAAGTAGTTTAGTTAATTTAAAATCAACTTTTTCACCAATTGTTTATTGTCAATCTGAATTTTAAGAAAATAGATGCCTTTTGCAACTCCATTCATATTTAATTGGTAATTGGCTTCAGTAATATTTTTATGCTTTTTAATAAGTTTTCCTGTAACATCAAACACATTAATAGTCATATGTTCCCCTACAGTATTTATCCGTTTAATATTAAAAATGTCGGATGATGGATTTGGGTAAATTAAAAATTCTCCATCTTCAAAATCATCAATACCCAATGTACCTTCAATTACAAAATCATCAATAACGACACCTTCATTATTTTCAGCAGGGTCAGAAACGAATTTGAATCTGAAAATTATAATTGATTCATTGTTTAAGGCAGATAAATTATAACTATATTCTTTTAAAGTTGTGTCTGTACCAGTCCATTGAGCACCTGGGCAATTTTGACAATCATCTGCTGCACCAGAAGAAGCATTTGTTCTATTACTATTATACCAGTTAGGGTCATTAGAAGTACCTAATACCTGCCAATTAGCACCTTGATCTTTTGAATATTCTACATAAACAACATCCCAGTTTTTTTCTAAATCAAAAGCCATTTTGAATTTTAAAACAGGGTTTTGTAAAGTAGTTAAATCATAACAAGGTGATGTTAAATTACTAGTTGTTTGGTCAGGGTAATTACTTGTAAGTTTGGTGACATATCCTGAAGCAACTACTCCGTTTAATTTTGTGGTAGTAGGTTTCCCTTTTTCCCACACTCCGTTAGAAACTAACCAAGTGTCAGAATTGATATCTCCAAAAGTATTGATATATTGTCCTTCACCACTTTGGTTAACCAAAAATTTTGTTGATGAGCTATTGTTATAAATGTTAGCATCATCAGTTAAAATAATTGTTGTACTAAGTGTGTGCTGGCCTTCATTTGTAGCTGATATTGTCGGGAGATCTATG
>DOIV01000037.1:9207-10426 GCA_003511845.1 Flavobacteriaceae bacterium
AGACTATATTTAACAATTAATGATGTGATATTATTTTGACCATTATTTGCAACAGATAATTTAGGGTTAATAGCTCCGCAAGTAACACTATTGTTAGGAGAAGCAATTTTAATTAAATCAATTTCTTTTGCAGGAAGTGTTATCGTAGGAATTGGAGATTGCCATACGCTTCTACCATAAGTTGCAGCTGTTATTTTATTATCATAAGGATTGATTTCTAAATCAGTAACCGCTACATTAGGTAGGTTAGTTGAAAAAACTTCCCATGCATTGGTGTTATCATTTCTATGATAAACTCCTAATGCAGTACCAACATAAATAGAATTATTTGTGGTGAAAGGATGGTGTCTTACTACAAATTTTGATTCTCCTGGCAAACCACTAGTTATATTTGTATATGTTAAACCGCCATCTATAGATTTAAAAACACCTCCACCTGTATGACCACTACTTGGAAATTGAGGGTTAGCACCTGATGTAGTTATCCAAACAATATTGCTGTTTGAATTATGTACTTCAATAGAGCTAATAAATGAACCTGAAAGACCAGTTTTTGATGCAATATGTGTTTTGAATGTAGCACCTTTATTATTGCTTATATATAAATGAAGGCCTTTAGATACAAAAATGTTATTGGCATTACTCGGGTCTATTTCTATAACTTCCAAATCATCACCAAAAGAATGGGTGGAAACTTGTGACCAAGAATTATTTTCTAATTTATACAATTGGCGATACCCGGCATATATTTCACTAGTTTTGTTAGCAACTAGAGGGGTGACCCAATTTCCGCCGCTATCATTGGTTCCTGTTTCTTGACTCGGAGCTCCAGCTATTGTTGTAGAGGTTAGACCGCCATCAGTAGTCTTAGTTAAAGCTGATCCGTATTGTATAAAGCCATAAAAAGTATTTTCGTTATTTGGGTCAGAAGCAGCATCCATACCGTCACCACCATGATAATTATGCCAAGTGTTAGTGGCGTAAGCAAATCCACCGTTATCTTGTAAGCCACCAGCCATTTTATTTGAATTTTTCTTCGATACAGAAACTTTATAAAATTGGCTTATAGACATGTTTTTGGTTAAATCTGAAAAGGTATTACCATTATTACTAGATTTATAAACACCACCATCAGTACCTGCATATAACACACCATTATAATATCTCATAAAATGAATGTCGGCATGGGTGTATTTAGAATTTACTGTTGTCCAATCGT
>DOIV01000298.1:0-4595 GCA_003511845.1 Flavobacteriaceae bacterium
GTGACGTAGTTGATTATGACAAAACACGGACATACAAAAATTATTTAAACACAATAAACAAAAGGTATCCAGGCTCAATATCTTTATACATCCATTGGTAATTTCTTGTTTTTAATTCTGGTAATAAAAATTGTGGCACTTTTTTATGGTTGACTAATAAAACGTGAGTGTCAGGTAAGACTTCTAACTCTTCAAGTATGGTTACCATGGGTTCTGGCATTTCAAGATGTCTGACTTCTATTTCTTTTACTTTATCTCCAAAACTTGCTAATTTATCATCAAAGCTACCTTCTGTAGCTTCTTTTTTTTCTAAATTAGAATTTACAGATAAGTCAACTTTTGTGAAAAAAGTATGGTGTTCTTTATCGCTAATGGAGTTTGTCCAAGATTTAAAACCTTTACCTTTTAAGACATTTATTAATGGAATAGGAACAAATATATTGATGATTTTTAGCGTTTCATCTTCTTTTAAGAACTTTATTGCTTGCATTATTTCACCAAATGGATCACTTCCAGATTGTATGATAGGTCTTACATCTAAAGGAACTATTTTTAGATTGTCTTCATTTATTTTTTCTGCTCCTCCTACTTTTTCTTCCTTTTGATTATCATATTCTACTTCAAAACCTAATTTCTCTATGTGTTTTAAAAAAATATTGACTGCTATTTTTCCAATTTCTGAAAAGTCTTTTACATTAACTCCTGAAGATGCATATTTTTCAATTGTCCAAGCACCTAATTTTTTAAAACTGTCATTTATATTTAATATTTTATCAATGTTTTTTTTATTGACAAATTCTTTAATTTTACTATGTTTTGTTATTGTCATTTTTCTTAAATTTTTATACTGTATTCTGCTTTATGAATCCTCATTCCTAATGTAAAATAAGATTCTTCTTTCGCTATAAAACCTTTTTCTTTTATTAATTCGTCTGTATGCCTATTTAAGTTGCACCCATCACCTATAATTTTCCAGAAAGGGTTTACAATATTTTCAACTATTGCTTTTATTTTTTTATCTGAATGTATATGTTCTAGAACTATTAATTTTCCATTTGGTTTAAGCCATTTTTTAAAATTTTCTAAGGCTAATTCAGGATTTGGAATGGTGCATAAAACAAGTGTAGAAATTATTGCATCCAAACTATTTTCTTTTAGTATTGAATGCAGTTTTTTATTATTAATTTCTAAATTTATAAGCTCTATATTTTTATTTTCTATTTTCGGAATAGATTTGTTTAACATTGGTTTAGAGGGTTCTACAGCAAACACTTTTACTTGGTCATTAAAGAATTTAAAATTAATACCTGTTCCGGAACCTACATCTAACACCACACCATTTAATTTGTTAAGCATATTCTTTCTATCATCTTCTATTTTAGCTTCAAAAGAAGTCATAAAAGAATCGTAAAATTTAGCAAATATTTTACGGTATAGTTTTTTTATCATTATACACTAATTATATGATGTTTTTTGGTTCAAAATTTACTTTTCTAAAAACAATTTTTTTACCTCCTCAGTTGTTGGGTTTATAGTTTTTATAGAGCTTATGGTTTTATTATTTAATGAAACAACAATGAGTTGTTCTGTTTTTACTCCTTCTCGAAAAGGAGCAGCCTCCTCTTCATCTGTAAAAATTAATACAGAGTATTCATATTTTTTTATACCAGGTAAAATGAACATTTTTCGTATTATTCCTGGTGCAGCACTAATATCTGCAATAAAAAGCGTTTTGTTGTCTTTTAAAAAAGAAGCTGGTTTTGTTGCTAAAAAATCATTTACGGCATGAGCTGGATCTTCATCAAAAGCAAAAATTAGTTTTTCAATACTTCCATCAATTGTTTTAGAATTGCCAAATTGATCTTTAAAAGTAAAATCTGGCAAGGTTTTTTCTTCTATCAAAACAGGTCCTTTGACAATGTTTTGAGAGATACTGCTAGAACAGCTTGATAGTAGAATTAGTAACAAAGTAATGGGCATAAGTGTTTTCATCTGTTTTATAATTTAATTAGTATTAATTTTTTTATAAGGTCATTAAGAATGCGTCTTTTAAAAATTCTTTAAAATCTTCATCTTCATCAACTGGTAATTCTTCAATTACGCCACCAGCAAACATCATAAATATACGATTTGCAAATTGAACCACTTCTTCTGGTGAATGTGAAACATAAAGAACTGGTATAGGGTGTTCTGTCAATAGTTCTTTGAGCATGGTTTCTAAAACGGACTTTAATCTTATATCTAATGAAGAAAAGGGCTCGTCAAGCAATAACAAATCTGGTTCTAAAGCAAATGCTCTTGCTAAAGAAACACGCTGTAACATTCCGCCAGAAAGTTGTGAAGGATAATAGTTTTCAAACCCATTCAAGCCCATTTTATCTAAATAATATAAGGCCTTTTTTTTGGCTTTATTTTTTTGTTTTCCGCTTATAAGTAAAGGTAATAATACATTTTGCAAAGCTGTTTTCCAAGGTAATAATCTGGGTTCTTGAAATACATATCCTACTTTTTTAGTGTTGTTTATTAATGTTCCTTTTGTAGGTTTATCTAGACCTGCAATGAGTTTTAGTATGGTTGATTTACCAACACCACTCGCTCCTAAAATCCCAATAATATCGGTAGAATTAACTTCAAAAGATAAATTTTTAATGACTTCAAGTGTATCGAAGGTTTTATTTATATTTTTAAACTCTATTAATTTTTCCATCGTAAAAAATAGTTTTCAATAGGTTTAAAAAATAAATATTCTGCAATACCAACAAAAGCTAAGGTAACAATAAGCCAAGCAAATATTTGTGGTGTATTCATATCTGAATTTGCAAAGGAAAATTCATATCCAATTCCCGAATTTGCTCCCAATACTTCGGCTAAAATAATTATTCTCATTCCTGATGTTATTACTATGGTCATTGCTGCTGCTAATGGACCAATTAATGCAGGTATATAAACATGTATTAATTTTTGAAAAACAGAAAATTTATAAACATTTGCCATTTCTATAATGTTTTCATCAACCATTTCCATACCTTTTATGGTGTTTACATATACTATTGGAGATAACAAAAAAGCTGCAATAAAGATAACCATTTGAGTTGCGATACCAAACCACATCATGGCTATACCAACCACAATAATTGGCGAAATACTCATAACCATCCATCGCATTGGTTCGAGTAGGTTTTTTATGTTTTCGTTTAAACCAGCAATAATTCCAAAAATAAAACCAACTATTCCACCAAGTAAAATTCCGATAAATGCTCTTTTAGCCGTAATCCAACATGCAGTCCAAAAAACATTAGTTTGAATCATTTTGTATAATTCATTAAAGGTTTGAAACGGTGAAGCTAACATAACTTCATGCATGTAAATAGATCCTATTTGCCATAAACCTAGTAAAAAAAAAACACCTAAAATTGAATAAATAAATTTACTCGATTTTAGGTGTTCTAAAGTGTCATACAAGCAGCTTGTCATGCGTATATTATTTTTTTAACCAAACTCACATAATATAGCTTGTGTATATTTTGAGCTTTACTTGCATAAAAAAACTAGTGTTTATGGTCATGATCGGCAAAATAGATGTGTTCAAAATCTTCAACTTTTCCTTGAATAGTTTTTATTACTGACAAATCAATTGATTGTTTAGTTTTCATAGCATTTACAGAAATGTGATGTAACAACTCTAATTGTTTATGATATTTTTCATATGCTTTTTTATCATCTAATTTTGTAATTTTAATACGCTGATGTAAAAAATACTGGCTCACAATTTCTTGTATTTTATTAGCGTGTTTTTCTTTGGTTGTTATCCAACGAACAAGCTGATTGTAATTTGTTTTTTCTTCTTTCGAAAGCTCACTTATAAGCGTCATTGATTTTTCTATTGTAGCAATATGTTCTTTAATAAGTGTGATACGAACTTCATCGTTGTATATTCCACAAGGCACTTCACAGTGAAATAGCTCCTCTTCTGAACTTATTTGCTCAATTAATTTGTATTTATCGTTGTCAAAAGAGCTAAGAGAGGTCTGAGCCTGTAAACTCACCACAGCTAAAAAGCTAAATATAATAATTCCGATTAAAAATTGTTTTGTGTTTTTCATGTTGTATTGGTTTTAAATAATTAGTAGTTTATCTTTAAATCTTGTTTGTTTTTACACAACATTCAAATATACTGTTTTTTTTTAAATGACTAGAATTATATTGTAATATTTCAATCTATTAATTAGTTAAAGGTGTCTCTGAAAAACTCTGCTCTCGAACTGTCCTGATTAAGGCAACTAAATTTTTAGAACCCACCTATAATAGAATTAATTTACAAAAAACAACGTTTAGAAATGTGCTTTAAATCCAGCAAAAAAGAAAGAACCTACATTAGATCCAAGTACCTTTTCAACTTTTGTGTCTAAGACATTATTTATTCCGCCAAATAATTCAAAATTTGAGTTAAGCTTATATCTTGCATTTAAATTTACTAAAGTATAATCGTCTGTTTTATTCTCATTACCTCCAAAAACATAATATTGCTCTCCTAAGTAATTTACAATAGTATTTAAGTTAAAATTTTTGCTTACATCCCAGTTTACACCTAAATT
>DOIV01000298.1:4986-11945 GCA_003511845.1 Flavobacteriaceae bacterium
CCAGAAAAAGTCTAGGTTTACGTTGTCTAGTAAATTGTATTTCAACCTTAGTTCTAAACCAGATGTTGTAGCATTACTAAGATTAATAAAAGTAAAATAATCTATTTTATTATCATTATTAGCGTCTACTGCAATTTTTTCTATCATATTGGTAACATCATTATAAAACCCAACTACCTCATAAAAGAAACGATTATTATTCCCGCTAATAGCTAATTCATAGGTGTTAATACTTTCAGGATTAATGTCGTAAGCTGTTTTGTTAAATTGTGGTAAAACTGTATGAGCTCCAAGTTGCAAACCAGCTGGTGTGTTTTTTTGAATAAACAACTCACGTATATCTGGAACTCTATAACCTTGAGCAAAATTAGCACGTAGGCTAATTAGTTCATCAAATTTATTAACCGCTCCAATTCTAAATGTAAATTTATCATTAGTGTTAGATTGATGGATATTTCCAAGTCCATCTGTATATGATTTTTGTGTATAAGCATCATAACGTCCACCAATTGTTAGATTAAAATTATCAGTTATATTCCATTCGTCTTGAAGATAAAAAGCTAAATAATTAACGTTTCTTTCATCAAAGCCAGGACCTTGTGAGAAAACAGTTGCCTCACGACCTTCTGTACGGTATTCTCCTCCCAATATAATTGTTTGTGATTTTGAAGCAACCCAAGTCGTATAAGCTTCAAAAGAGGTAATAGTAACATCAGCACTCATTCCGCTTGCAGCAGATTTTTCTTCAGTAGGATAACCAAAATCTGCAAATTCTTTTAAAGTACTTGTATTTCTCTTTTTATAAAAAGAATTATAAACTCGTGCATAAAATTTTAATTTATCAATTGGAGTATAATTTAAATCAATAGAGGTGTCAAATCTGTAATTGTCATCTTTTGAGTTTACTGGTACATTCCATGCAGGAATTCGTCCTCTAACTTTACCAAATTTTTCGAAAAAAGAAATAGGAGTCCCATTTAAATTATAACCGACAATAGGATTTATCTTATGTCCAATAGGAGCTTTGTATCCCATAGGATGAAAGAAACCATTATAAACACCTTTTCTATCTTCTTGAAAGTAATTTACATCTATACCTGTAGTGAATTTATCTGAAAAATCATAATCTAAACGACCGCCAATAGTAGAAACAAAAGAACCTTCAATATAAGTAACATCTGTATTATAATTATCTTTGATATTACCTGAAACTGCTGATCTAAATTGATTAAATGCATTTTGAGCTGCTATTCTATCTGAAAGTAAGTTTGCAGGGTTCAAAGGCATAGGCTTAACAGACCCATCAGCTTGCATATAAAAAGGTTTTCCTCCAGTAGGTCCATTAGGATTTAGATATCCAGGAGAAGGGGGTGTTTGAGAAGGAGCATGACGCCCTCCACCTACTTTAGTATTTGTTTTTTCTAGCTCTGTATATGAGCTTCTATTTTGAGAAGATCCGTATAAACTGTAACGAAGCTTGCCTAAACTCCCTCTAATATTCGCATTTACAGGAAAGTTAGCTCCGTCTCCATCGGCATTAGCTCCATAACTAATATTAACATCTCCAGTAAAAACACCTTTAGATTTTTTAGTGATGATATTAATTACACCTCCCATTGCATCGGCTCCATATAAAGCTGACATCGATCCTTTTATAATTTCAATTCTTTCGATCATAGAAGCAGGAATACGATCCATTTCATATGGGTTTTTTACTTCACTAGATATTCTACGACCATCCAGTAGCCACAGAGTTCCTGCTCCACCAATTCCTCTAATTGTAACTGAACTTTTTGAAGCACTACTGGCAGAAGGAAATGTACCGTATTGTAAATTTAACCCAGGTGTATTTTGAAAAATATCTTTAACCGTTTGAGCCCCCATTCGCTCTATGTCTTTGGCGTTAATAACCTCAACTGATGCCGTTACTCTATCAATAGTTTTTTTAGTACGTGTGGCACTTACAAAAACTTCATCTAAAGCCAGTGGGTCTTCAGATAGTTTAAATATTAGGTCTATTGTTTTGTTAGCTTCAATATCAATTTCTTGTTCTAATGTAGTATAGCCTACATGCGATATTTTAATAATGTATTTACCTATTTCAAGATTGGAGATGTTAAAACGTCCGTTAAAATCAGTTGTAGTACCTCTTTTTGTGTTTTGTACCGTTATATTGGCTTCTACAACAGGCTCATTTGTATTCATATCCACAACCGTTCCTGATAAATTTCCTGTTTCTTGAGAGAATATCAAGTTAGTTGATAGCAAAAAAAATGGTAGTATATATGTTATTTTATTCATGATTTAAATATTTAATTAATTGTTTATAATTTGTTAGTAATAAATTTAGTTAGCAGGTCCCATTGGTCTTTATTTAAAACATCATTTTTCATAAAATCTCTACATACGGTTTTAGTAACAGTAATTTTATGACGAATTTTTTCCATTTCTTTTAATTTTTGTACTATTTCATCTTTTGGCTTTTTTTCTAAAGATAGTTGCCTTATTAATTTTTCCAAATTTGCAATTTTTGAGTGAGCCATAACAGCATTAGAATGTCGATCTTTACTCCAATTTGCCAGTTGATTTATTTGCTCTTTACTTAGTTTTAAATTATCAACATGAAAAACATCTATCATGTAATTTGGTACAGGACTCATTCTGCCAAGAGGATCTCCCATTTCATAAGGATTAGCTTTGTTGTATTTCTCCACTAAAGATTCCCATTGCTCTTTGGTTAATACATTAGCAACAGCATCTCTGCACGTTGTTTTTATTTCGTCTAATTCTATTCTTAATATTCCAAATTCTTTACTTAGCTTTTCTAATTCTTTTGCATCTGATCTATTTAAAGATTTCTGTTTAATTGTTTTTGCCAACGCAACAATTTTTTGATTTATTGGCATTGCCTTAGGCTTAAAATTATCTTTTAAAGCAAGTAATTCTTTTTGTTGTTCTTCATTTATATTAAAATCTGAGATATTGGTTAAAACAAAGCCCATATACCCAGGAACTGATGATGATTTTAGTGTAGCCTTAGTTTGTTTTTTATTACCAAAATAAAAAACATCATCTGGTAATTTACCACCTATCAATTCAGGTTTCGATTTGTGTAACACCTTATAAAATGCTTCTAGTTTTGGTCTTACTTCGTTCGCATCAATAGATTTTAACAAAACATTTTTCATTGCATCTGTTACAGCATTTTCATTTAGTTGAGGAATATGTTTTACAACCATTTTAGCAGTTTCTTCTGGATGCTCCATACACCATTCCGTTGCCTTTTTATAGGCTGTATTAAATGCTTTCAATAACTTAGGGTTTTTTAAAATATCTGACCCAGCCATTATACCTGCAATAGGTATTTCATTTTCTGTATTAAATAACCTTCCCCATTCGTCTTGAAGATCAACAGAACGATAAATATCTGGTGCAACAACACTTGATAATCCTGATTTTGATTTTTCAATTACCATAGAAACTGCTGGGTCAATGAGAAGTGCATTATCTGTCCGTCTCATAATCATTTTTTTTGCTGCATCCATTGGGGAAGGCACATAATTGAGTTTAAAATCTTTTTCAGGATCTAAACCTTGTTTTTTAGCCAATTCCATAAATACGATATGAGGCATATCCCCTCTAAAAGGCATTGTTATTTCTTCCCCTTTAAAGTCTGCTAATGTTTTTTTATCATCACTTCTAGAGACTAACCACATAGCTCTCCAGATGGAAATATTCAATAATTTTACATCAATATTTTTATTATATAATGTAGCTGCAACGTTAGAAGGAACAGCAAAAACATCTGCTTGTTTACTTGCAACAAGTGCTCTGAGTTGGTCTGGAGTTTTCCAAAGAATAAGTTCAGATTTTAATGTATCATTATCAAAAGTACCATCTTCTATCATTTTTATAATAGGGTAAGATACAGGTGCAAAAGGTACTGCAAAGACTATATTTTCTTTTGTGTTTTTAACTTTTTTAAGTTCAAAATCATCTCTATTATTAAAGTAGATTATGGCTCCAATAATAAGTAAAACGGGAATTATATATTTTAGTTTTTTCATTTTAATTCCTTAGTTATTAATTACATTTTTCACTCTATTCGTTTCGTCATACTTTGTTAAAGTCAAACGAACAATACTGTCTTCCATCGCTTTTAAATCGTGAGGAACACCTCCATCTAAAGCGATTAAATCTCCTTTTTTAAGGTTTAAAGTATTCTCTTTTACTCCAAAATCAATTGCTCCTTCAACAATTTCAACAACAATAGGGTAGGGGGTTTGGTGTTTTTTCATTAATACACCCTGTTGCATTGCTATTCTGATCTCTTTGGTAAAATCAGTTTCAAACAAAACCTTTATTGCAGGTTTAGTTTCTTTGTATTCTAAGTCACTATATATGTTTGCTTGTTTCATAATTATTGCTTTTTATAAGTTGTCCAACCCTTAATAGAATTGTATTTGGTTTTATATAAAAGTTCTAAATCATCATACCAATTGATATGTAATTGTAGAGAATCACTTTCTTTCGTTTTTTGATAAAAAATCAATAAATATTGATTTTCATATTTCCCAACCCATCTTCGTCCACCAGAATGATAACTTAATTTTTTTATTGGCTTATTATTATAAACAAAGCTTGTGTCACTTACTGTGATAGTATTTGTCTTACTTGAAAAAGTTCCAGAAAAAGGTAACGATTCCGTTGTTTTATAGCCTTTTAAAGTATAAGTATTCCAGCCATGATCTTCTGTGGCATCCTCTTTTGGTTTTGTAAATTGAAGTGCCTCCTTTAACCCATTTGTTTTACATAGGCGTTTATAAATAGTTAGTGTACTGTCTGTTTTATTTTTAAAAAACAATACATAAACTTTCTTGTCTGTAGATTCTCCTATCCATTTATTCTGTTTAGAATTAAAGGATAGTTTTTTCATCGGATAATCTGTACTATGTATTTTTCCTTTCATCTCATATAAAATGCTATCCGCAAAAAAAGTATGAATTGATTCTTGTGTGCTACCCATTAATTGAAATGACCAAGAATATTCTCCTTGATAAGGAAATGCATCATAGATAAATTCCTTTTTGTGTTTTTCGATATCTTCTTTACTGTTTTTATAAGAACAAGAAGAAAGAAAGAGTGCAATCGTTACTATTAGGATAGACTTCATCATAATTGCCTTATTTAGATTAATTCTAAACAAAGATATTAAAAAAAAGAATTCTTGTTTATGATTTGAATCATAATTTATTTGTATGTCCGTAAAGAGACATAAAGTATTTGGAGTCGTCATTCTGTCCCGAAGCTTCGGGAGATTTCAGAATTTCATTTAGCTGTATATAAGACTCATAACAATGAGACCCTGAAACTCCCGAAGCTTCGGGACAGGGTGACGTAGTTGATTATGACAAAAAACGGACATACAATAATTTATAAAGTTCTGCTATAAATAATAAGAAAAATGATATTTTACCTGTACACTTTTCTATCAATAATTTTAATAGATCCTTTGTTTTCAAGAGACTTTATAGCTCGTATTACAGTCTCTACACGTAGCCCTGTTAGGCTTGCTAACTCTTGACGTGTAAAATCAATCTTATAAAGTTTATTAGATTTTTTTTTATTTGTATAAGTCTTAAAATAATCTAGCACACTAAGTATTCTATGTTCTGGATCTTCATAAGACATTTCTGTAGCCACTAAAGATTTGTAATATAAACGTTTAGAAAAAGTTTTTACAATCTCTAGACATATCTCAGGGTTAAGAATTAGTTTATCAAAACTCTCAATAGGAAGTTCTAGTATAATGGCTTCTTTAATTACTTGAGCATTGGAAGGGTAGATTCTATCAATAAACAGAGGTGGTTCTCCAAAACTTTTTCCTTCTTTAAAAATTCCTTGAATAAATTCTTTACCATCATCGTTATAATTATTCATTTTTATTTCACCAGAGATTATTTGATAATATTTTGTTGCTTTATTTCCTTTCTGAAAAATAAAATCGCCTTTTTTATACGTTCTTTCAGTAGCTCCATATTCCAATAAGACTTCTTTTGGTATCATGATTATTCAATATTTAATTTGTATTATTCAGAATAGATCTAAATTAAGGATTTTAGATGTCTTGTTACGTAACATTTATTACCCTTAAAAACAGATTTAGACTGTCGTTGTTGGGTTTAAGAACCTAAACACCAGCACCTTATATTTTGTCTACTTATAGGGTGTAGTTTTTGCTAATTTTATAGTTGTGATTGTCTTCAAATAACTCGTCTAAATTCACCTCTTTTTAAGTTTATCTAGTCATCCCCGAAAAGAAGCCTGTAAAATAGGGGATGAGCCAAATCAACCAAACAATTAGGCTGAATTTATGAAAAGTGGTCAATTGTTTTGGGTCATTTTTGATGATGATGTATGTTGCCCAAACGGTATGAACTGCCATTAATAACAAACCCAATATTCCTGTTATGGTATGAAAGTTAAAAATAAGAACATCGCCGACTTGTTTTTTTACATAAGCCGTACCCAAAGTATCAGCAATTAAACCCAGCCAAAAAAAGATGAGATGCCAAGGTTTTAATTCTTTTTTGATGCGTTCTGCCCAAACACCAATACTATAAAACAATAAAGCTAAGGTGAAATAGATGAGTGCGTATTTTACAATTTCAGGCATAATTTTTATTTTAAAAAGTTATTAATTTTTAGGAAAAAGATAAAAGCATGTCTGAATTGAACCCTAAATCAACGGTACTATTTGATTTGTTATTTTTAGTGTGAAAATTTAAAAACCTTCCATTAGGTAGCTTTACTGTATTTAAATAATACTCCCCAATAAAAATGCTTTTATCCACTTCAATATTTAATTGATAATCACTTTTTTCATTAACTATAAATTGATTTATACGGACAGCATATTTTTCACTTTCACTACCCTTAAATCCAAAATATGATAAATC
>DOIV01000349.1:0-3171 GCA_003511845.1 Flavobacteriaceae bacterium
AAAATGAAATGGACGCTTCAATTATGGATGGCAACACATTAAATTGCGGTGCTGTTGCTGGTGTAAAACATATTAAAAACCCAATAAATGCAGCTAGATTAGTGATGGATAGCACCAGACATGTTTTACTTTCGGGTAAAGGTGCTGAAGATTTTGCAAAGCAATACAATCTCACTTTTGTAGATGCTTCCTATTTTCATACTGAAAAAAGATTCAATCAATTACAAAGAGCACAAAAAAAAGATAAAGTACAATTAGATCATGCTTTCATCGATAATAAAGAGTTAATTGACGATCATAAATATGGAACTGTGGGTGCAGTTGCCTTAGATAAAAACGGAAATATAGCTGCAGCAACTTCAACAGGAGGGCTTACCAATAAAAAATATGGACGAATTGGTGACTCTCCAATTATTGGTGCAGGTACATATGCAAACAACACAACTTGTGGTATTTCTTGTACTGGTACTGGTGAATATTTTATCAGAACCTTAGCAGCCCATGAAGCTTCTAATTTAATGCAATATAAAGAATTGAGCTTGCAGAAATCACTAGAAAATGTAATTCAGCAAATTGGTGATTTAGGTGGTGATGGCGGAATGATTGGCTTGGACAAAGGTGCTAATATTGCCTGGTATTTTAATACTAAAGGCATGTACAGAGCTTATAAAAAATCAAATGGTGAGAATGTAGTTAAGTTTTATGAAGAATAAAGTAAAGTGGACTCTTAGTTAGCAGTAAAAATAATATAGAAATAGTTAATAAATGAAAATAAAAGAAATCACTGATTACCTAGAAGAACTCGCTCCATTACAATATGCAGAAGATTTTGACAATGTAGGTTTATTGGTGGGTAATTATAATACCGAAGTCAAAGGGGTATTAGTTACTTTAGACACTTTAGAGAGCGTAGTTGATGAAGCTATTGAAAAAAATTGCAACTTAATTATTAGCTTTCACCCTATTATCTTTTCAGGATTAAAAAAATTAAATGGAAATACTTATGTAGAACGCGTAGTACTAAAAGCAATAAAAAATGATATTGCAATTTACAGTATGCATACTGCTTTAGATAACAATTTTAGAGGTGTGTCTTATAAAATGTCTGAAATACTTAAGCTAAAAAACACAAAGGTATTACTCCAAAAACAAGGTGTAATTAAAAAACTAACCACTTATGTCCCTGTTGCAGATGCAGAAAAAGTTAGAACAGCTTTGTTTAACGCTGGTGCTGGAGCAATTGGTAATTATAATGATTGTAGTTTTAATTTTGAAGGAACTGGTACTTATAGAGGGAATGAAAATTCTAATCCAACAATAGGAGAAAAAGAAAAATTTCATATCGAAAAAGAAACCTTTGTAAGTGTTGTTTTTGAAAAGCATTTACAAAACAAGGTTCTTAAAGCTCTCTTTGATGCACATCCTTATGAAGAAGTTGCTTATGACATTGTTACTACAGACAATACGCATCAACATATTGGTATGGGTATGGTAGGAGAATTACCTAATGCAATGAAGGAAAAAGAGTTCCTTTCAAAGCTAAAAGATAAATTTTATTTAAAAAGCATCAGACACTCTCAATTATTAGACAAACCGATAAAAAAAATTGCTGTTTTAGGAGGTTCTGGTAGTTTTGCTATTAATGCTGCTAAAGCTTCTGGTGCAGATATTTACATCTCAGCAGATTTTAAATATCACGATTTCTATAAAGCTGAAAATCAATTGGTTTTGGCTGATATCGGCCATTATGAAAGTGAACAGTTTACAAAAAACCTTTTAGTAGATTATCTTACAGAAAAATTCCGTAATTTTGCCATCATTTTAGCAGAAACAAACACAAATCCAGTCAATTATATATAACATGGCAAAGAAAGAATTAAACGTTGAAGATAAGCTAAGAGCTTTATACGACTTACAATTAATCGATTCAAGAATTGATGAAATTAAAAACACTAGAGGTGAATTGCCTCTTGAGGTTGAAGATTTAGAAGATGAAATTGAAGGTTTAAAAACAAGGCTATCTACTTTTAACAATGATATTGAAAATATAGAAACGAGTATTAAAAACAGAAAAAATACTATTGAAGAAGCTAAAGCTTTAATCAAAAAATACAATACACAACAGAAAAACGTAAGAAACAATAGAGAATTTGATTCTATCAGTAAAGAAATTGAATATCAAGATCTTGAAATTCAATTGGCTGAAAAGCATATCAAAGAATTTTCAGTAAAAATTGAGCATAAAAATGAAATCATTTCTGCTGCTAAAGAAAAATTAGGTGAAAAAGAATCACATTTAAAGCATAAAAGAAACGAATTAGATGCCATTTTAGCTGAAACTGAAAAGGAAGAAAAAATGCTACATAAAAAATTAGCTGAATATAAAAAGCTAATTGATGAACGTTTATTAACTGCTTACAATAGAATTAGAGCAAATGTAAAAAATGGATTGGCCGTTGTAGCTGTTGAAAGAGGTGCTTCTGGAGGATCTTACTTTACCATACCACCTCAACAAATTGTTGAAATTGCAACTAGAAAAAAAATTACTACTGACGAACATAGTGGTAGAATTTTAGTAGATGCTCAATTGGCTGAGGAAGAAAAACAAAAAATGGCTAAGTTATTTTCTTAACTAGACACTAACATAAATAATATATCTAAAAAGCCATTGAAATTTCAATGGCTTTTTTTGTTTAATAAATTACTTTTTTAGTATTTTACTTTCTTATCAATGGTAAGTCCTGGCCAGTCATCCGTTCTAAATGGGTCAGCAGGCAGACCTTCACTATTATATAGATTTACATCATGCGGGTTGTTTGCCCATGCATAACGGACAGCTATAGGTTCGGCTACAGCATCACAAGAAATTACAACTGTGTTCTCATTTTCAATAGTTGCTTTTGCCCAATGGAATTTCTTATCGGCTCCTGCTACAGTAAATCCGTTTACATAACCGTAATTATTTTTTACCACCAAGCCTTTACCTGTTTCTTTAAATTTGATTCGTACTACATTACCATCAATTTGCATTGATTCATATGTAGGACTCGTATATACACCTTGTCCATACACTTTTTTAAGAGCCGCTAATGCCAAGCGTTTCCCAACATCTTGTTTGTTTTTTGGGTGAATATCATCTGCATTACCAACATCAATAATTACAGCCATTCC
>DOIV01000349.1:3554-6177 GCA_003511845.1 Flavobacteriaceae bacterium
CTACAGGTTTATCTTCAGCTTTATAAAAATTTGCCAATTGTACAAATAAGAAAGGAAAGTCTCCTTGATTAAAATGTTTTCTCCAATCTTGAATCATATTAGGAAACAGTTTTCTGTACTGATATGCTCTACCGGCATTATGCTCTCCTTGATACCAAATAACACCTTTAATAGTCATTGGTAATATCGGACTAATCATTCCGTTAAACAATAACGAAGGCATTAAATTCGGATTTCCTCCACTTCGAGTTTCAATAGTTCCTTTACCAATTTTATATTTCCAGAGACCAGACAATTGAATGTCTTGCTTACTTGTATTTATAAAAAAATCTTTCCCGTCAGCTTTGAATCCACCTCCATATAATATATCCTCAACCCTAACTACTAAGATATTCTTTCCCACTTTAGCTATTCCTGTTTTCACAGGATAGACTCTAGGTTCATCATACTTTTCTATCATCCCTCCTACTCGTATTCCATTTATATAAGTATCATCAGAATCATCAATACGTGCTAAATTAAGGATTAAAGGGTTGTTTGCTTCATTCTCATCCAGTTCAAATACTGTTTTAAACCACAATACGCCATTCAAATCAATTAAACCGTTATTCTCCCAATGATCAGGTAATTTCATGGTTTTCCAAGTAGAGAAATCATGATTAGGGTTTGCCCAAAGAGCATCCTTATCTTTCATTCCCAAATCTTTTTCTGGTAATGGTCCTGTAATTGCTAATAATTTTTCTTTTCTATCATTTGCATATGTTATGGGGTCAAAACTTTTTAGACTTTCCAATCCGCCAGCAAAACCTTTCATTGAAGTCAAACCTTCCATACTTGTCCATGTTTCAATACCAGTTCCTCCCCAACTAGTATGTACCAATCCGATAGGAACATCGACTTCATTTTTTAGTTTTTTAGCAAAATAATAGGCAACTGCAGAAAATTTAGCAATATTTTCTGAAGAGCAAGCCAACCATGTACTTTCTTCTGTATCTGCTAACGGGCTACTACTTATCTTTCTTGAAACTGTAAAAAGGCGAATATTATCATAATTAGCTGTTGCAATTTCAGCATCAGCATTATTCGAATTTGCAACAGACATCTCCATATTAGATTGCCCTGAGCACACCCAAACATCACCGATTAAAATATTTTCTAGTTCAATTTTATTCTTTCCTTGAATTGTCATTGCAAAAGGTCCTCCTGCTTTCATGTCATTGAATACCACTTGCCAATTTCCTTTTCGGTTGGCTTTGGTTTTTATAGTTTGTCCGTTAAAAGAAACGGTAATATTTTCTCGTTTATGTGCTGTACCCCAAATTTTCACAGGAGCGTCACGTTGTACCACCATATTGCTACTTATAGCATGAGGTAATTTAACTTGAGCTAATATGACTGTATTAAGAAATGTAAAAACTAAAATAGGAAGTAGTATTTTTTTCATGGTAAAAAGATATGAATTAGTTCTATTACGAAGATAGATGAATTTTAGGTCATACTAAGAATTGTAATTGTTATATAAACTTTAATTAGTCGTTATTAACGGTTAAAAATAACTATGAAATTACACAAACCCTTATTCTTAGTGATTATAACAATAAAATGAATAAATAAACTACATTAGCGACATAATGGATATATAGTTACTTAAGTAACTTTACACCTACGTTACCTGCAAGCACCACAAACAAAAATCCGATATGAAACTAAATTTTTTACAACTTTTAACTATTCTATTTCTAATTGGTTGCGGAAATAAAATTCAAACTCAAAATTTGGAAAAAAGAAGCGTTGAATACTATTTTGAAGAAATAGGAAAAATGGAAATTCAAGAACTTCTAAAAAAAGGAATTTTAAAAGATAGTCTGAATATTGCTGAAAAATATAGGAACAACGAAAAAAACGAACTAAATGAAGAAGGATTTAATAAATATACTGAAATTAAAATAGAAGTTTATCAGTCACTTTTTAAAGATTATTTATATCAAGAACACATAGAATTTGAAAATTCTGTTTATGTATTATATTTTACAGTAGCAGGTTTTGATGACACGGAATGGGATGTTGTAAAATGGGACAAAGACGAATGGAATATGAATAAAAGTTATCGGTTAAATAGAAACGAAATAAAAAACAATAAATTAATTACTAAGATTTTTTGGAACTATGATGAAGGTCCAAAAAATTTAGAAAATATAAGACTTTTTGTAAAAAATGATTATTTGATTTTGGAAAGGGGAAATTTGTATCATTCTCTTTATGACTTAAAATCAGAGAAATTAATTATAAATGAAGAAAGTCCTTGGCACGAATTTAATGGCAAAGGAAAAGAAGAAATGAACAAATGGATAAAGGAAAATTTACACGACAAAATTGAAATAAAAATTAACGGAAAAAGAGAATAGCCAGCAGGTAACAAAGTGTAAAAAACAATAAGGGTTTTGGTGCTTAAATCAAAGTTCAGTGCACTTTACAAAGTCCGCAAAATTTACAATTTTGCGTGTCTATTAAATAAAGAAAAAATTGTAAATTTGGCTAAGTGATAAATCCGAAAAGTCAGCGTCTTTTTACACAAACACTAGACCGATAAACGAAACTTAAAAAATCACTCCCTAATCAAAGG
>DOIV01000343.1:0-4121 GCA_003511845.1 Flavobacteriaceae bacterium
TTAGAATTTTAACGAAAAAGAGGAAAGAATTTTTACATTGCCAATAAGCAGCATAACATAAGAATTACAATTAATTCAAATACTTTTAGAGTGATAATTGTGGATGATATTGCAAGAATAAAAAACTTTTTAAGCTACAATGAGTTTAAAATGATGTGTTAAATGAGTAAAAAAGTAATTATTATTGGTGGTGGAATTATAGGATTATGTTCGGCATATTATCTTCAAAAAGAAGGACATCAAGTTACTATAATTGATAAATCAGATTTTACAAGCGGAGCTTCTTATGTGAATGCTGGGTTTATCACGCCTAGTCATTTTATTCCATTGGCATCACCAGGTATGATTACCAAAGGCATTAAATGGATGTTTAATTCAGCAAGCCCATTTTATGTAAAACCACGTTTAGATATTGATTTTATAAAGTGGACTTGGGCATTTAAAAAGTCTTCTACTGTAGCTAAAGTTGAAAAAGCAATTCCGATAATTAAAGACATTAATTTATACAGTAGAGATTTGTATGAAGACATCAAAACATCCAACGATTTTAATTTTCATTACGAACGTAAAGGATTATTAATGTGCTATAAATCTGATAAAGTAGGAGAAGAGGAATGGAAAATTGGTAAACAAGGAATTAAAGAAGGTTTAGGTGTTAAAAACTTAACAAAAAAAGAAGTTGATAAGTTAGAGCCAAATGCTAATTTAAATATTAAAGGGGCTGTATATTTTGATTCAGATGCACATATGACTCCGACTGATTTTATGCCATAAATGATTTCGTGTTTAAAAAACAAAGGTGTTGTTTTTTATGAGAATGAAGAAGTAATAGACATTAAAGTGACAAACGGAACGATTTCAAATATAACCACTAATAAACAAGAATTAATAGTCGATGAAGTTGTTTTAGCTGCCGGAAGTTGGAGCCCTTTGATAACAAAAAAACTAGACATAAAAATTCCTGTTCAAGCAGGAAAAGGTTATCGAATAAATACAATAAAAGAAACAGGAATCTCTATTCCAGCTATTTTATGCGAAGCAAAAGTAGCAGTAACTCCAATGCAGGGTTTTACACGTTTTTCAGGCACTATGGAAATAGCAGGAATCAATCATAAAATTAATACAGTTCGTGTAAACGCTATTGCAAATGCTGCAGAGTCATATTATAATAATTTAGAAATTTCTCCTAAAGAGAAAGCAACAGCAGCTTGTGGTTTGCGTCCTTGTTCTCCAGATGGCTTGCCATATATTGGAAAATCTTCAAAATGCAAAAACCTAACTATTGCAACTGGTCACGCAATGATGGGTTGGAGCTTAGGGCCTGTTACTGGTAAATTAGTTTCAGAAATTATTTCTGACAGAAAACTTTCGTTAGATTTAGCACCCTTTCATCCAGATAGAAAATTTTAATTATTTACTATGATGCTGTAAAATAGGTGCAATTTTTTTTCAGAAAAGCATCATGACCACTAAAGAAAAAACAACCCATTAAACGAGCTATCAAATTAAACTTCAAAACTCAATCCATCATACCCTAAAAAAACATTATTGGGCAACACTTTTTGAACTTCTGCATGAAAACCTAGTTTATGACTGATATGCGTCAAATAGGCTTTTTTAGGTTGTAATTCTTCTATCAAATTTAATGCATCGTCTAAGCTTAAGTGTGTTGGATGTGGTTCTTTTCGCAAGGCATTCAACACTAAAACATCCAAATTTTTAAGCTTCTCTTTTTCTTGTTTTGAAATCGATTTTAAATCGGTTACATAGGCAAAATCATCAATCCGATACCCAAATACAGAAATTTTACCATGCATAAATTCAATTGGTTGAATTGTTTTGTTTCCTAAGCAAAAGCTTTTGTTTTCTACAACTTTAATACTAGCACTTGGTGCACCTCTATATCTATTCTCTTTCGCAAAAATATAATCAAAACGCTGTTCAAAATTATTAATAATTCTTTCAGGTACATAAAGAGGCATATCACCCTTTTTATGACAAAACGGACGAATATCATCTAAACCAGCAGTATGGTCAGCATGTTCATGAGTGAATAAAATTCCGTTAACCTCAGAAATACTTTCACGTAACATTTGCTGTCTAAAATCGGGACCACAGTCAATAACAAATCGATAATCTTGCCAAGTCATCATGATAGAACTTCGTAATCGCTTATCTTTACTATCTAAAGATAAACAAACAGGGTCAGTACTCCCTATCACTGGTATGCCTTGAGATGTACCTGTACCTAAAAAAGTAATTTTCATATATCTTTACTATTAAAAAAATTTCTCATATCCTGCTCCCTATTAATCTTTCTCTACACTTATAAAAATTTTAATTTGCTCGTTTCATATCAAATCTTTTTACAAAAATAACGTTTAAATATTTAATAAATAATGTACAGAGTTTAGTACATTTGTAATAATTAAATTTCAAAATAATGTCTATTACACTTAAAGGTGATAAAGAGATTGAAAATATCCCTTCTGTAAAAAGAAAATCATTACGAATTAATTTAAATGATAATATCTACGGCACTTTCGCCGAGATAGGTGCTGGTCAAGAAACTGTACGTAATTTTTTTAGATCTGGTGGTGCTTCTGGAACTATTGCTAAAGCGATGTCTGCCTATGATAAAGATTTCTCTGATGCTATTTACGGTATAGAATCTGATAATAGATATGTTACAGAACCTCGCTTAAAACGGATGCTTACTCACGAAATTGAATTGATAGAAGACAGATTAAGCAGAAACAAGCATCCTGAAAAATTATTCTTTTCTTATGCAAATACTGTAGCAACCATAGATTTTGCAAAAAAATTTAAAGGACATGGATGGGTTGGTATTAAATTTCAATTAGATCCTTTAGAAGGATATAACGAAATTATATTGCACATTCGTTTTAAACAAACTGATGCTCGATTACAACAAGAAACCTTAGGCGTTTTAGGTGTAAATCTTATTTACGGAGCATTTTACATGAATGATAGACCTAAAGAATTATTAAAATCCTTTTATGACAATTTAGATACAGATCAGATTGAAATAGACATGATTAATTTTTCTGGCCCTCGTTTTATGTATGTTGACAATAGGCTGATGAGTTTGCAATTGGTGAAAAACGGAATGACAGACGCTGTAATGTTTGGTGCTAACGGCAATAACTTATTACCTGCTCAGGTCTTATACAAAAAAAACATTCTAGCTTTACGTGGTAGTTTTAGACCTGTTACAAAGGTTAATGTTGATATGCTTGAAAAAGCTCAAGAAATGTTCTATAATGAAAAAACAGTTGACAAAGATAAAACTCATGTCATTTTTGAAATCACATTATCAAATTTAAGAGCTCATGGTGATATTAATGAACGAGATTTTTTAGATAGAGCAGAATTATTATGTTCACTTGGACATAATGTAATGATAACAAACTTCCAAGAATACTACAAACTTGTAGAATACTTTTCAGAATTCACTAAAAAGAGAATGGCTTTGGCTATGGGTGTTTATAATTTAATTCAAATTTTTGATGAAAAATATTACCGCCATTTAAGTGGTGGTATTTTAGAAGCTTGAAGTTATTCTTTAAAGATTTAAAAGTTTACCTCTACCCATTAAAAGGCCAAGAATCTGGTGAAATTATTACAAGTGAAAATTTAAAAGTACACCCACGCATGAAAGAATTGTATAAATTCTTTAAATACAATGGTAAAATGCTTGATATAAAGGATTATGACCCTGAAATATTAGATATTTTCTCAAGAAATGTATTACAAATGATTTCAGAAGGTAAAGATGGCTGGGAAGAAATGATTCCTGAAAAAGTAGCCGATATTATAAAAGATCATAGCCTTTTTGGGTACTCTAAAAGGCGATTTATAAAAAATGCCTAATTCTTATTTATAATACTCATATTATAGGTTGACCAGTAGTTGGCACCAACTTTTTTGTTATCAATAAAAAGTCCTTCAATTTCAAATCCGCAATCTTTATAACATTTAATTGCTTGTTGATTGAAATCATATACTGCCAAATCTAATCTATGAAAATTTAAATCTTCAAAAGCAAATCTAACCAATTCATTAATTATTGCTTTTCCATATCCTTTATTTCTTTGTTG
>DOIV01000343.1:4526-10308 GCA_003511845.1 Flavobacteriaceae bacterium
TTCAATTCTGCGTGCCCAATAACTTCTTTAGAATCAGTATCAATAACTTTATATACCAATCTATTTTTAGTATTTACATAAATATCTAGCTGACTATGCGTAATCGGATAATCAAAAATAGGACCACTAAATTGTATCATTGATTCTTCAGAGTCAACCCAATTTATCAATCTATTAAAATCTGCTTCTTTAAATTTTTCTAGGTTTATCATATCTCAACTATTAATCTTTTTGCTTTTTAATCATATCAACAAATTCTAATGAAAAATTATACACATCACCTGGCCATCTTGCTGATAGATAGTTTCTATCTTTCACAATAAAACCTCTTTTTAAATTATTAAAACCATCTCTTAAAACTGGTAAAGTTCCTTTTAGAAAATTTGAGTCATCAGACAAAACGGATTTCACTTCATCTTCTACAGTAATTTCAGGATAAGTCAAATAATAATCTTTGAGCCAAAGTCGAGTTAATTGATAGCCTAATAACTCCTGTGTTTTCAATAATGACGTCGTTTTATAATTATAGATAACTGATTTCTTTGTCGAAGAATCAGTACTTCTAGCTATTAAGACCACACCATGACAAATTGCACCAACCGTTTTATTTGCCTTAAAAAAATCGACAATCAAATTTTGAAGTGTTTTTGATTCTAAATATTCAGTAACACCTTTATCGTGTCCTCCAGGTAAAAGAATACCATCAAAATCTTTTTCATTGACATCATTATAACTTAAAGGGTTACAAAAAAATTCATCCTTTCTCATTTTAGAATGAGCATCAGCAGTATCATTTCTCGCCATTAAAAGCGATTTAAAAACACCTAAGTCTTTGCCAGTCAACATTATTTTATCAGCTTCAGCTAATTTTCCATCTGGTGTAATAAACGTAATTTTAATTCCGTTATCACTAAGAATCTGCCACGGAATTACAGCTTCTGTTGGGTCAAACCCATAAGTTGGTAAAGGTATTAAAATGCTTTTCATGTGTTTTACATAGTAATTAGTCTAAAATTTGAGATGTATGTTCTTTTGTTTTTACTTTGACAATAACATCTTCTATAAAACCATTCTCATCAATAATAAATGTGGTGCGATAAATCCCTTCATATTCTTTGCCCATAAACTTTTTAGGACCCCAAACTTTATAAGCATTAATGACCTCTTTATCAACATCAGCTAATAATGGAAAAGGCAATTCATTTTTATTTCTAAAATTCTCTTGTTTTTTTGCAGTATCTGCACTGACACCCAAAACGTCATACCCTTTTTTCAGAAATTGCTGGTAATTATCTCTTAAATTACAGGCTTCCACCGTACAACCAGGCGTACTTGCTCTTGGGTAAAAAAATAAGACTAACTTCTTGCCCTTATAATCGCTCAATTTAATGGTGCTTTCGTTTTGATCTTTGGCTTCAAAATTTGGAGCCTTCTCCCCTATTTTTAATGTTGTCATAATTGTTACTTTTGTTTTAACAAATTTAACCAAAAATGACCAAAAAAGAAAGTGTAGCTTTTATTATTGAAACTTTAGAAAGTTTATATCCGAATCCACCAATACCTTTGAATCATAAAGACAATTATTCATTATTAATTTCAGTCTTACTTTCTGCTCAAAGTACTGATGCTAGAGTAAATATTATTACACCTCTATTATTTGCAAAAGCTGATAATCCGTACGATATGGTTAAATTAACCATCAATGAAATTAGAGAAATAATAAGACCTGTGGGGCTTTCACCAATGAAATCGAAAGGAATACATGGTTTATCACAAATTTTAATTGATAAACATGATGGTAAGGTCCCTGCTAATTATGAAGATTTAGAAGCTTTACCTGCAGTTGGTCATAAAACAGCAGCTGTAGTGATGAGTCAAGCTTTTAACATACCTGCTTTCCCTGTAGATACTCATATTCATAGGTTGATGTATCGATGGAATTTAACATCTGGAAAAAATGTCATACAAACTGAAAAAGATGCTAAACGCCTATTCCCTAAAGAATTATGGAATAAATTACATTTACAAATCATCTATTACGGTAGAGAATACTCACCTGCAAGAGGCTGGAATTTAGATAAAGATAATATCACTAAAACAATTGGAAGGAAAAGTGTACTAAAACAATATAAAAAATAAACTCCTTTAAACTAAAGCTTAAAGGAGTTTATAAAAAAGGCTTGTAAAGTTTATTTACAAGCCTTTTTTCTAATTCAAATTAAACATAAATTTTCTATCCTTATCATCTTTCACTACTTCAATCGATTTTGAGTAGTTTAATAAAAATGATATTGTACTTTTTTTAGGATTGAATTGCTTATGCTGCAATTCTTCAGTGTAAATTTTCTTCATATAATACTATTGTTAAATTAAGGGTTATAGTAATAACGAAGAAATATTTACTTTATTGTTAATTGGTTAAAATTATTTTATTTTTTTCAATTATCTTTCTTAAGTTAATCAATGCATAACGCATTCTACCAAGTGCAGTATTGATACTTACTCCTGTATTTTCAGATATTTCTTTAAAACTCATATCTCTATATATACGCATAATCAATACTTCTTTTTGATCTGCAGGTAGTTCTTCAACTATTTTTCTAACATCAAAATGAATCTGACTCTTAATCATTTCTTTTTCTGCATTTAATGAAGAATCACTTAATACTGAAAAAATATCAAATTCGTCAGTATTTTTAAAAGAAGGCATTCTGTTGCTCTTTCTGAAGTGGTCAATAACTAAGTTATGAGAAATTCTCATTACCCAAGGTAAGAATTTACCTTCTTCATTGTAATTACCTAATTTTAAAGTTTTGATAACTTTAATAAAAGCATCTTGAAAAATATCTTCAGCGATATCTCTGTCTAAAACTTTTGAATAAATAAAACTGTAAATTTTTTGTTTGTGACGACCAACTAAGATTTCTAATGATCTTTCACTTCCGTTAATGTAGTTACTAACTAAGACGGCATCGTCTAACTTTTGTTTTTGCATAATTCCCTTTTTTAATGAAGTATTAAAACTTCTGTTAATGAAGCTATGAGACTTCGTTAATTAAATTTAAAAAGTAGAACTATACTATAAGCGTTTATTTTTAGTTAGGGGAAACTAGTTCCGATAAAATTTTTATTCAATTGGTTATATTGAACGGTGCAAATATACCAACAAACATTTCAATTAAACAAACTTTTTTTAAAAATATTTTATCTAAGCCTATGTTTTTTTTAATCAAATAAGTCACTATATTTGCATTTATTCATATTTTAAAGGGCTTACGTGAAGATAAAAAACCTCAATCCGAAAGAGTATATTATTATAAAAAAAGCTGCATTACACAACTTAAAAGATGTAAATGTGGCAATTCCGAGAAATAAATTAGTGGTAATAACGGGTTTATCTGGCTCAGGAAAGTCCAGTTTGGCATTCGACACTTTATATGCAGAAGGGCAAAGGAGGTATGTTGAAAGTTTATCATCTTATGCCAGACAATTTTTAGGCAAATTAAACAAACCTAAAGTAGAATACATTAAAGGTATTGCTCCTGCAATTGCCATTGAGCAGAAGGTTAACAGTACAAACCCACGTTCTACTGTAGGCACTTCTACTGAAATATATGATTACTTAAAACTATTATATGCTAGAATTGGCATCACTTATTCCCCAATTTCAGGCAAAGTGGTTAAAAAGAACACAGTTACTGATGTAATTGATCATATAAAGGAATATGAGCTTGATACTAAACTACTATTATTAGCACCTATATATATAGGTAAAGACAGAAGCATCAAGAAAGTATTAGAAATATTAGAACAACAAGGTTATTCTAGAATAAAAATTAAAAATGAAGTAATTAGAATAAACGATTTTAAACCTTCTAACCAAAAACAATTTCAATTGGTGGTTGACAGAATTATTGTTCAAGACGATGAAGATTTTTATAATAGATTGGCTGATGCATCTCAAACTGCCTTTTTTGAAGGCAAAGGCGAATGTGTTATTGAGAATCTATCCAATAATAAACAAACATTATTTAATAATAAGTTTGAATTGGACGGACTCACTTTCTTAGAACCCAACACACATTTGTTTAGCTTTAATAATCCTTATGGAGCTTGCCCAACTTGTGAAGGTTATGGAAATATTATTGGTGTTGATGCTGATTTAGTGATTCCAAACACATCGTTATCCATATATGATAATGCCATTGTACCTTGGCGAACAGAATCCTTTTTAGAATACAAAGAAGCATTGATTGATACTGCTTATAAATTCGATTTCCCTATTCACAAACCCTATTATGAATTAACAGATACTCAAAAACAACTCTTATGGGATGGTAACTCTTATTTTCAAGGTCTCAATACATTTTTCAAACATTTAGAAGCTAAGACCTATAAAATTCAATACAGAGTAATGCTTTCTCGCTATCGCGGAAAAACAAAATGTACCACTTGTCATGGCAATAGATTACGAAAAGAAACCTCCTATATAAAAGTTGATGATACCACAATTACTGATTTAGTAAGTTTGCCGATTGATGAATTACTTGCTTTTTTCAAAAAAATTAAACTTTCAAAACATGACCAAACTATTGCCAAACGTTTGCTGAAAGAAATCAATAATCGATTGCAATTCCTGTCAGATGTTGGATTAAATTATTTGAGTTTAAATCGAGCTTCAAACACCTTGTCTGGAGGTGAAAGCCAACGTATCAATTTAGCAACTTCTTTAGGGAGTAGCTTGGTGGGCTCCATGTATATTTTAGACGAACCTAGTATTGGTCTACATTCTAGAGACACAGAACGTTTGATTAAAGTATTGAAAGGATTAAGAGATTTAGGCAATACCGTTATTGTCGTTGAACATGATGAGGACATTATGAAAGCTGCCGATTATATTTTTGATATTGGTCCCGTAGCGGGTACTTTTGGTGGGGAGCTAGTCGCACATGGTACATATAAAGAAATTTTAAAGGCTGATAGCCTAACTGCAAACTATCTTACAGGGAAATTAAAAATTGAAACCCCTTTAAAAAGGCGTAAAGCAAAAAGTTACATTAAAATTATCGGTGCTAGAGAGCATAACTTAAAAAATGTTGATGTACAGTTTCCTTTAAACACATTAACCGTGATAACTGGTGTTTCAGGAAGTGGGAAAAGCACCTTGGTGAAGAATATTTTATATCCTGCATTACAGAAAAAATTATTCAATTACGGTGAAAAACCTGGGCAATTCACTAAATTAGAAGGAGACTTCTCTTCTATAAAAAGTGTTGAATTTATAGATCAGAATCCAATTGGTAGGTCAAGTAGATCAAACCCTGTTACCTATATTAAAGTCTATGATGATATTAGAGCCTTATTTACCCAACAAAAATTATCAAAAATAAGAGGCTATAAAGCCAAACATTTTTCTTTTAATGTTGATGGTGGTAGATGCGAAACCTGTAAAGGTGATGGCGAAGTGACTATTGGCATGCAGTTTATGGCTGATGTACATTTACGCTGTGAAACTTGTAAAGGCAAACGCTTCAAAAAAGAAACCTTAGAGGTTAAAGTGGAAGGGCAATCTATTGCAGATGTATTGAGTATGACTATTGATCAAGCTACTGACTTTTTCAATACGCATCAAGAGAAAAGAATTGTTAATAAATTAAAACCCTTACAAGATGTTGGCTTAGGCTATGTACAATTAGGACAGGCCTCTTCTACCCTTTCGGGAGGCGAAGCACAACGGATAAAGCTGGCGTCTTTTTTAGTTAAAGGAACAACCAAGCGGAAA
>DOIV01000102.1 GCA_003511845.1 Flavobacteriaceae bacterium
CAACAGAAAATAAAACAACTCAACATCAATCTAATTGCTGTAGATGAAGCTCATTGTATTTCTGAATGGGGGCATGACTTTAGACCTGCTTATTTAAAAATACCTTTAGTCAGAGAATTAGGCATCTCAGCTTCTATCATCGCCTTAACAGCTACAGCTACAAAACGTGTTTTAAATGATATTGTCACTAATTTAGAAATGCCAGATGCCAAAATTTTCAAACAATCATTAGTTCGTTCTAATTTAGCTTTACATTTAACCAGACATGAAGACATCTATTTTCAACTAAAAGAACAATTAAAGACCAATACACAATCTTCAATTATCTACGCCAATAGTAGAAAGCGAGTAAGAGATGTTAGCAATTATTTAAATAAAAATAATTTTAAAAGTTCTTTTTATCACGGAGGCTTATCTACTGAAGAAAAACAACTTGCTTTTAACAATTGGATGGATGAAAAAACACCTGTAATGGTGGCTACTAATGCCTTTGGAATGGGGATTGATAAAGGCAACGTACAGCAAATCATTCATATTGACCTGCCTAATAGCTTAGAGAACTACATGCAAGAAGCTGGTAGAGCTGGTAGAACAGGTGAAAAAGCTATCTCAATTATTTTTGGTAATGAACATTCTATTTCTAATCTCAAAAATCAATTTAAAAAAGGCTTTACAACTGTTGATTTTGCAAAAAAAATCTATAATCATTTAAATCAATATTTATATATCGCTTATGGTGAATTACCTCAACATCCTTTTGAATTTGACCTTACTACATTTTGTAATCAATATCAACTAAACATTTTACAAACTTACAATACACTTAAACTATTAGAAAGGGAACAAATTTTAAGTTTTGATGAAAATTTCAATGTCCAATCTTCTTTAAAATTTAAAGTAACTCCTAACAAAATTCTTGACTATGCTGAACAAAATAAAAATCAATTGATAAAAATCATTTTGCGAGCACATGGTGGTATTTTTGATCATTATATTAAAATTAATGAATCAATAATAGCAAAAAAAATGAACACCACTGCTTCTTATATAAAAAGTCAAATCATAAAATTAGAGAAAAATGGTTTGATAACCTACAATTACAATAAAAATACAAGTAAACTAAATTTTTTGGTGCCAAGAGAAGATGATAAAACCATCCTTAAAATTGCTTTAGATATTAAACAGCAAAACAAAATTAAATTAGAGAAAATGAATGCTGTAATTCATTATGTAAAAAACACCTCCATTTGTCGTAGTAAATTATTATTAGATTATTTTGATGAAAAAATTAATAGTGATTGTGGAATTTGTGATGTCTGTTTATCTTATAATAGCCATAAATTTGACTATAAATTTATTTCAGAAAAAATTTTAGAGCTTTTAACTACTCATAAACAATTATCATCTAAAGAAATTATTATAAGTATGAATGTTGACACTTCAACTGTATTAACTACCTTACAAAACCTTTTGGATACTGACAAAATAAGCATAAATTCGCAAAATAAATTAGAAAAAATTTAACATGACTGATGTTCGTATTGTATTTATGGGTACGCCAGATTTTGCTGTTGCTACACTAAAAGCTCTTATTGATCACAACTTTAATGTAGTAGGAGTTATCACTGCACCTGATAGACCTTCAGGTAGAGGTAGAAAGCTAAATCAATCTGCAGTGAAGAAATATGCTTCAGAACAGCAGTTAACTATTTTACAGCCTACAAATTTAAAAAATGAATCCTTTTTAAATGAATTAAAAACTCTCGATGCCAATTTACAAATTGTTGTTGCATTTAGAATGCTACCTAAAGTTGTTTGGCAACTTCCATCTCTCGGCACTTTTAATTTACATGCATCACTTCTACCCGATTACAGAGGTGCAGCACCAATTCATTGGGCTATAATTAATGGAGAAACTAAAACAGGAGTTACTACTTTTTTTATTGATGAAAAAATTGACACTGGTGCTATTATTTTACAAGAAGAAACAACAATAAACGATACAGAAACTACTGGTGATTTACATGATAAACTCATGAATATCGGAAGTCAATTAGTTGTGAAAACCGTTAAATTGATTCAAAAAGGAGAAGTTAAAACTATAGTTCAACAACTTAATGATAATGTAATCAGTAAAGAAGCTCCTAAAATTTTTAAAGAAACTTGTAAAATTGATTGGAAACAACCTTTAGATAAAATTTATAATAAAATTAGAGGTTTAAATCCTTTTCCTGGTGCTTGGTGTGTTCTAAATAATAATGGTGAAATTTCTAAAGTAAAAATTTATGCTATTAAAATGGTTCATGAAAAACATCACATTACTATTGGTGAAATTATCAGCAACAAAAAAGAATTAAAAGTTGCTGTTAAAAATGGTTACATAATTATTGAAGAAATTCAATTACCCAATAAGCGAAAAATGAAAGTTTATGAACTGTTGAATGGATATGTTTTTCATAAAAATGCTTATTTAGAATAGTCAAAACAATTATCAATACTACATTAAACTTAGGTTTTTTTCTTCTTTAAAGCCTAAAAACAGTGAGGTTATCAACAATTACTGCTGTTTTGTTAACAAAAACGAAGGTTTTAGGTGCTAAGTCTTGTATAAACCCTTATAAAATATATATTTGTTAAGCTTTAAACAAGCAAAATAATATTAATCAATTTTTAAAAAAATTTAATTATGAACAAATCAGAATTAGTAGAAGCTATGGCTGCAGACGCAGGAATTTCTAAAGCATCTGCAAAAAAAGCATTAGATTCAGTAATGGGTAATGTACAAAAAACTTTAAAAAAAGGTGATAGAGTATCTTTAGTAGGTTTTGGTTCTTGGTCAGTTACAAGAAGAGCTGCAAGAGACGGAAGAAATCCTCAAACAGGAAAAACTATAAAAATTGCTGCTAAAAACGTAGTGAAATTTAAGCCAGGTGCAGAATTAAAAAATTCAGTAAACTAATTTTTAAATAACTTAAAAAATTAAAACTCTCAATATATATTGAGAGTTTTTTTTATGTTATAATATTTCCTATATTAGATGAGTAATAAAAATACTATGGGACTAAAGGAGATAACTAAAGGAAAATTATTAATAGCTGAACCTTCAATTTTAAATGACAGTTCTTTTAACCGCTCTGTTATACTACTGTCAGAGCATAATGACGAAGGTTCAATTGGTTTTATTATGAATAAACCATCTGAATACATATTGAGTGATCTAATACCAGAAATACCATCAGACCTTATAATTTATAATGGAGGTCCAGTTTCAAAAGAAAACTTATATTTTATACATAGTGTCCCTCAATTGATTCCTGACAGTATAAAAATAGCAAATAATATATTTTGGGGTGGTAATTTTGACACTGTACAAGAATTACTATCAAACAACATACTCAATGAAAATAACATTCGGTTTTTTCTTGGTTATTCGGGATGGAGTAAAAATCAACTTCAAGATGAATTAGACACCACTTCGTGGGTAGTTATTGAAAATCAACACAAAAACCTCTTTGACATTTCTGATCAATCATCTTGGAAAGATCAGTTAATGAAATTTGGAGGAGAATATAAAATTTGGGCAAATGCTCCTGAAGATTTTAGTTTAAATTAAATTGGTGTTACCTATTAATTGATGTTAATATATTTCTCTTAAACAACTGAGTAGATATAATTGTCATTACAATGCCAATACCTAACAAAACCATTATTTTAGGTAAAATATCTATCAAAGGTAAATTTCTCCAAAAAATATCATAAAATCCTTGAATACCCCAATAGTTTACACTTATTACAGCAATTTTCTGCATAATAGCTGGCATAATAAATAACGGAATCATACTTCCGCCAATTGCTGACATTAACATAATTATTATAGTGCTTAAGCCTTGTAATTGTTGACGTGTCTTTGCAATAGCCACTAAAAATATTCCAAAACTTGAAACAGCAAAGGCTACAGCAACTATCAATACCAATAATGCAGTAATATCTTTAAAAATTGGCAAACCAAATACCAACCAAGAAAATATAAACATGACTAGTAATTGTAAAATAGAAAGTAGTAAGGCTGTGCCCATTTTAGCAAAGAGAATGTCATTTGGTTTTACTGGTGCATACAACAAACGCTTTAAAGTACCTGCTTCTTTTTCATCTAACAAACCACCACCAACAGCTGTAATACTAAATAGCAACATCATAATTGCTGTTCCTGCAACAGCTTGAATCAAACCAATATTAGCTTTGTTTTTATCTTCTTTTACTAAAGATGTCATTTTTAACGACATCGTACTTACTAGTGAATTATCAGCATTGGTATCTGTCAGTATTTTATCTTTTATTTTTTGATTTAAACCAGTGAAGTTTTTATCTAAATATTCTGTAATAGAGCTTTTTACTTTCGTTTCACCAATACTACTCATCAACTCTTGCATCAAAACAGGTTGTAACATTCCCATTTCAATTTCTCGTGCTTCGTCATACTTTAATTCCATTGGCAATTTTTTACCAGAAATAATCGCATTTTGAAATCCTTTTTCGAAAATTAGAACCCCAACATATTTTCCTTTTTTAACCAAAGCCACACCTTCTTTAAGTTCTGTAGCTATCAAATGAATACCAGCTAATGTATCTAGTTTTAAAATTATTGCGTTTGATTCTTTTGTGTTATCATTGTCTACAACTAATAATTTGATTGGTTTTGATTCTTTAGTTGCTCCACCAATTCCGCCAAAGGCAAAAGCAAATAACGTTATTAAAATAATCGGCAATAAAAATGTAAGTAAAACTCCTTTTCTGTCCAAAAAGAAAAGTTTAAGGTCTTTTTTTAAAATGGCTAGTATCATAATTTATTTTTTCTTTGATAAATACTTTTTCAGTTTATATGACTTCTTTTATATTAAATTAGTATTAATCTCTTAATTTTTTTCCTGTTAAGCTTAAAAATATAGATTCTAAATTTGCTTTTTTCACGACAATATCTTTAACTATCAGCTCTAAATTATTACTCTCTATTATGATTTCTGGCAAATCTTTAGTTGTACATTCAACAATAATCTTATTCTTATTCAAAATAGATTTATGATCAATTTTTGATTGAAATTCTTGTCCTTTACTGGCAGAAAGTGATTCGAATTCAAAAACAATTGCTTCTTTAATATTTGCAATATTTTGTAATTCTGACTGTGTCCCTTGAGCTATAATTTTACCTGAATCTATAATCGCTATCCGATTGCACAAGCGTTCAACTTCCTCCATATAATGTGTAGTATAAACAATGGTCATACCTTGTTTATTAAGCGTCTCTATAACTTCAAAAATACGATTTCTACTTTGAGGGTCAATACCTACTGTTGGTTCATCCATAAACAATACTTTAGGGCTATGTAATATTGCGGCTGCAATATTGATTCTACGTTTCATACCACCTGAATATGTTTTAATCAAATCTTTTTTTCGATCAGAAAGTCCTATCAATTCTAAAATGGAATTAATTTTATTCTTTAATTCTAAAATAGGTATATCATAAAGCCTCCCCCAGAAGAGCAAGTTCTCATAAGCAGAAAGATCTTCATACAATGAGATTTCTTGTGGTACTACACCAATGTGTTTTTTACAGGTATTCGGATTTTTATTTACATCTATTCCATCAATAATAATCTGACCTCCATCACTTTTCAGAATAGTACTCAGCATATTTATGGTCGTAGATTTTCCTGCACCATTTGGACCTAAAAGTCCGAAAATCTCTCCTTTATTTATTGTAAAACTAATGTCGTTTACAGCTTTAACTGTATTAAATGATTTTGAGAGATTGCTTACTTGTATCATAATTTTAAAATTATTTTACTAATATAACTTTTACATAAATTTATGACTCAAAATTCATCATAAATACCAACATCTAAAATTTAAGGTTACTGAAATGTTGTTTTTTGAAGATGAATTGTTGATTTGCCTTTCTCAATAAAAAATACTAGCTTCGTTTTATCAAAATACACCAAATAATGCTCAAAAAATTTACTTTTATTAGTGCCATTCTTATTACAAGTCTTATTGCTTGTAAAGAGCAAAAAAAAATTGACAATAATTTAACTGAAGAAAGCCTATTAACAACTGATTGGAAAACTATTGACATTCAAAAACTACCATTTGAATTCAATTATAAATACGATTCTATATTGGATTATTATTATACACTTGACTATTTTTCTAAAAGAAAACTAATTAATACAGGCTCTGAACTAAATCAGTTTTTTTCTGATTCTACTTCGTTTTTTCCAAAAGAGGATTTAATGATTACAGAAAGTAAAAACTATCCTTATATAGGTAAAGGTTATTTTTACAAACGTTTACCTGATGTTAACAACAATAAAGTACTCGTTTTTATCTATCAAAACATACAAGAAGAAGAAACCCTTCCCTATTTTGAAATGCAAACATTTAATAAAAATAATAAAGCTATTGATAAACTAATTATTGCAGGTGGAATTAATTTTGATTGTAGTTGGGATAGAAAATTTAGCATTGATGAAGATTATACAATAACAATTACTGATAAAGAAGCTTGTTTTGATATGGAAGATGAAAAAGAAATAGGAAAAAGAACCATCAATACTCAGTATCAAATCAAAGAAGATGGTAGTATTGTACTGCTAAAAAATGATAACATCTTGTAAGTTAAAAGGCTTCAAAGAACATGCTCACTCCTATAGTTTTCTTAGAATCATGTAACAAAACACAAATCACTACTACTAATAGCTTGAAACTAACCAACAGTGCGTAAAGAACTAGAACAAAAATTTGTATCTGATTTAGAAGAGAATCAAAATATTGTGCATAAAATATGTAGGTTATACACCAATAACCAAGATGCACATAATGATTTATTTCAAGAAATCAGCATCCAATTATGGAGAGCTTACCCTAAATTTAGAGGCGATTCAAAATTTAGCACATGGATGTATCGCGTTGCTTTAAACACTGCCATTACCTTATATAGAAAATCAAAACGAGTCATCAAAACACAAGATTTTGAATCGGTTTCATTTAAAATAGAAGCAACTGATTATGATGATACAGAAGAAGAACAATTAAAACTATTGTACAAAGCTGTTCATCATTTATCAGATATTGAAAAAGCATTGGTGTTTTTATATTTAGAAGATAAAAACTATAAAGAAATTGCTCTAACTATGGGTATAACTGAAGTAAATGCCAGAGTGAAAATGAATAGAGTGAAAAATAAATTAAGAAAAATATTAAATCCGTAAGTATGGATCAATTAGAATTATTAAAAAAAGATTGGCAGAAAAAAGACCATTCATTTCCGAAATTATCGAAGAATGAGCTCTCTACAATTATTCATAAAAGATCATCATCTATTGTAAAGTGGATATTCATAATTAGTGTGCTAGAATTTGTAATTCCACATTTAATTATTCTATTTACAGGCGATGGAGATTCTTCAAAAATATATGACGACCTTGGCTTGAATTCCTTTAAATTAGCGTCATTCGCAGTATATTATATTGTTATAGTAGTTTTTATTTATTTATTTTATAAAAATTATAAATCAATTTCTGCCCAATCAAACCCTAAAACACTCATGCATAACATTATAAAAACTAGAAAAATTGTCAAATACTATATCTGGTTTAACTTAAGTATGTTTTTTATAATTTCTGTGGTAATTTTGTATAAAGTATTCAACACTACTTTATTTATTGATAAAATTCCTGAAGATGCAAACATGCTTATTGTTTGGTTGGTGTCTTTAATCGCAATAACAACTATTGTGGTGATATTTTGGTTATTTTATAAATTGATTTATGGTATTTTATTGAATAAACTTAAGAGTAATTATGAAGAGTTAGTTAATCATGCTGTTGATTGTTAACAGCTTATAATATATCTAAACTTCCTTTACCTTCTCTTATAATTTCGATTTCATCAGTTGATAAATCTATTACAGTAGAAGGTTGATTATCACCATAACCACCATCAATAACGATATCAACTATTTTTTGCCATTTTTCAAAAATCAATTCTGGGTCTGTAGTATATTCAATAACATCATCTTCATCACGAATAGATGTCGACACTATAGGATTACCCAATTCTTTTACAATTTCTCTAATAA
>DOIV01000103.1:0-9076 GCA_003511845.1 Flavobacteriaceae bacterium
GTTTTATAAGAGCTAAAAAATTTAATGATGGTATGTTGCATACCAAACATCATTAATGGTAATATAATATTGGCTGTAGAAAGTAAGTAGTTGATGAGACCAAAATAATCTTCATGTAAAAAATTGGTATATAAAAACAACACATTTAGACCTCCAATGGCAAAGCCTAAAAAAAGGATAATACTATTGGTAAATGATTGTTTTTGGACAATACCCATTGATTAAACCGTTTGTTTGATGAGTTTTTTTGTTAAATAATTAAATCGAATATACAACATAATTGCAGAAGCTGTCAAACCTGCCAATAAACCTAACCAAATACCTACACTACCGTAAACCTCTTCTTTTCCTAAAAAATAGCTTATCGGAAAACCAATTATCCAATAGGCAATAAAAGTAAGTATCGTGGGTATTTTAACATCTTGCATACCACGTAAAGCACCTAATACAACTACCTGCACACCATCTGTGATTTGAAATACTGCTGCAACTAGAATCAATTTCGCTGCAAGAGCAATCACCTTAAAATTATCTATTTGATTGACCAGATCATGTTCATTAAGATATAATTTTGGTAATTCTTTATGGAATAACATGAATATCGCTGCAAAAACAATTTCTATAAAAATTGTCAATAAAAATATAGATAGGGCAATACGGCGTAAATCGGTAAAATTTTTCAATCCTTTTTGATTCCCTACCCGTATCATTGCTGCCACACCTAAGCCCATAGCTACCATAAATGTCATAGATGCTAAATTTAAAGCAATTTGATTTGCTGCTTGCGGATTTTTACCCAAAGCTCCTGACAACCATATGGCAGCTGTAAATATAGCTACTTCAAAAAACATTTGTAAGGCAGATGGAAAACCCAAATTAATAATTTTTCTTAGGATATTTTTTTTAATATTAGAAAAACGAAAACGCTCAAAATAAGGTTTGAATTTGCCCTTAGATTTTAAGGCCATCCAAATAAAAACAAGCATTACTACACGAGAAATTAAAGTTCCAATGGCTGCTCCAATAATTCCCATTTCTGGGAATCCGAATTTTCCGAAAATAAGGACGTAATTTAAGACTACATTAACCACATTTGCTAAAATGGTTGCCCACATAGAATACTTGGTTTGTGACAAGCCATCTGCAAACTGTTTAAAAGCTTGAAAAATAATCAATGGAATTAAAGAAAAAGCTACCAAATTTAAATAAGGCATTGCAAAGTTTATGACTTCTTCAGGTTGATCCATATGATACATTAAGGGTTTTATTCCTAATATCATTAAAAATAAAACTACACCTAAAACAGTACATAAAATTAAACCGTGAGTGAATACTTCTTTCCCTTTTTGGATGTTTTTTTCACCATCTGCTTCTGCCATTAAAGGCGTAATAGCTGTAGAAAAACCTATCCCTAAAGACATGGCAATAAAGATAAAACTATTGCCTAATGATACGGCAGCCAGTTCTGCAGTACCTAATTGCCCCACCATAATATTATCTATAAAACCCACCAAGGTATGCCCTAACATACCCAATATTACGGGGTAAGCTAATTTTAGATTGTAACGAAACTCTGATGTGTAGGTTTTTAAGGTCAATGGTTAAATTATTTGGCTAACAAAGGTAAATGATTTTGATGAAGAAAATATATTATTTAATAGAGATGCACATAAAAATATAAATAGTGTTAGATAAAAGACTTAAGACCGTTTCAGTTTTAGATATAAGACAACAGGCTTTGGACAAATCAGAACGAACTACCAACATAAGTTTTACAAAAAAACACATTAAACGCTACTAAATCTAAACATTACGTCATTAAAATGAGATTGCCACATTCGTACCTCATTCGCAATGACAAACACAAAATAAACAACTGATTATCAGTAAAAAACTGTTTTTAGGTCGAATTCAGGTTAATATATAAAATAATCCTATCTATAAAATACTAAATTCCAATTCTTACAGTTATAATACAATAACAATCAACTCGCTAAACATGAAATCAACCTTTTTAAAATATAGTATTGTATTATTTGTACTCTTTTCAGTAGCATCTTGTTCTGAAGATGACAGTAATGAAATGAATGAAACTGCTCAATCAGGAATTACCAATGAAATCTTTGTATTGGTAAATGAACATAGAGAAAGTCTCGGGCTACCACAACTGGTTAGAAATACTACTGCAGATAACTTAGCAGTTGAACACACAAAATATATGGTATTTAAAAATGGTGCCAGCCATGATAATTTTAACAAAAGGGCAAATAGTTTAAGAACTAAAGAAAATGCTAAAGGTATTAGCGAAAATGTTGCTTATGGTTTTCCTACAGCAAAATCTGTAGTCTATACTTGGTTAAAAAGCAAAGGACATAGAGTTAATATTGAAGGTAATTATACAAAAACTGGCATTGCTGCAATCAAAAATTCTAACGGAAAATATTATTTTACACAGTTATTTTATAAATAACAACAAATTAAAATAGGTATTATATATACTAAACTTGAAATTTAGTAGTTATATAATTCCAATCTAACATTATAAAGTTAGATAACAACAAAACAATCGCTAAACACCCAATTTCAACTAGGTAACTAAACCCTACCAAACGAAAAAAAATCCCGTTAGATATCTAACGGGATTTTTGTTTTTAAGATAACTTCAGATTACTCATCTTCTTTCACTTCTTCAAAATCTACATCTTGTACATCATCACCTTCTGGTGCAGCTCCTTCAGCTCCAGCTTCTGGGCCTTGTCCTCCACCAGCTTCTTGCTCGGCTTTGTACATTTCTTCTGAAGCCACTTTCCAAGCTTCATTAATGGTTTCCATAGCTGTATCAATTTGAGCTAAGTCTTTAGACTCATGAGCTTTTTTCAACTCCTCTAAGGCAGACTCTATTGGCCCTTTTTTATCATCAGATAATTTATCACCAAATTCTTTCAATTGTTTTTCCGTTTGAAAAATCATACTGTCTGCACCATTAATTTTATCAGCAGTTTCCTTAGCTGTTTTATCGGCATCAGCATTTGCTTCAGCATCAGCTTTCATTTTTTGGATATCTTCATCAGACAATCCTGAAGAAGCTTCAATTCTGATATTATGTTCTTTACCTGTACCTTTATCTTTAGCAGACACATTGATAATGCCATTGGCATCTATGTCAAAAGTAACTTCAATTTGAGGTACGCCTCTTGGTGCTGGTGGAATTCCGTCTAAATGAAAACGACCTATGGTATTATTATCTCCTGCCATAGCACGTTCACCTTGTAGTACATGAATTTCTACAGAGGGTTGATTTTCAGTAGCTGTTGAGAATACTTGTGATTTCTTAGTCGGAATCGTAGTATTGGCATCAATTAATTTTGTCATTACATTACCCATAGTTTCTATTCCTAAAGATAATGGTGTAACGTCTAATAACAATACATCTTTCACTTCTCCTGTCAATACACCACCTTGAATTGCTGCACCAATGGCAACAACCTCATCTGGGTTTACTCCTTTTGAAGGTTTTTTACCAAAGAATTTTTCAACTTCTTCTTGAATTCTAGGAATACGTGTTGAACCACCTACTAAAATTACTTCATCAATATCAGATGTCGATAAATCAGCATCTTTTAAGGCTTTCTTTACAGGAGCCATAGAACGTTTGATCAAATTATCAGCTAATTTTTCAAAAGCAGCTCTGGTCAATGTTTTCACCAAGTGTTTTGGTCCGCTATCGGTAGCCGTAACATAAGGTAAATTGATTTCTGTTTGCGTACTAGATGATAATTCTATTTTTGCTTTTTCTGCCGCTTCTTTTAAACGTTGTAAAGCCATCGGATCTTTACGAAGATCAATTTTTTCATCTTTATTAAACTCATCAGCTAACCAGTCAATAATCACATGGTCAAAATCATCACCACCTAAATGTGTATCTCCATTGGTTGATAATACTTCAAAAACACCATCTCCAATTTCTAGTACAGAGATATCAAAAGTACCACCACCTAAATCGTAAACGGCAATTTTTTTATCTTGACCCGATTTGTCTAATCCGTAAGCTAACGCTGCTGCTGTTGGCTCATTGATTATTCTACTTACTTTTAATCCAGCAATTTCTCCTGCTTCTTTTGTAGCTTGACGTTGTGCATCATTAAAATATGCAGGTACGGTAATAACAGCTTCTTTTACATCATGACCTAAATAGTCTTCAGCTGTTTTTTTCATTTTTTGCAATACTATTGCAGAAATTTCTTGTGGTGTATATAATTTACCATCAATATCTACACGTGGCGTATTGTTATCACCCTTTACTACTTTATAAGAGACTCTTTCTACTTCTTTTTTACAGTCCGTAAATTTGTTACCCATAAATCTTTTGATAGAAGAAATGGTTTTTGTTGGATTGGTAACTGCCTGACGTTTTGCAGGGTCACCAACTTTACGTTCGCCACCTTCAACAAAGGCTACAATAGAAGGTGTTGTTCTTTTACCTTCTGCATTAGGAATTACCACTGGCTCATTTCCTTCCATTACAGAAACACATGAATTGGTTGTTCCTAAATCTATTCCTATAATTTTACTCATAATATATATTTTTAGTTTTAATTTTGTTTTTAATTACTGTTGTGTAATAGTCAATCTTTATGCCAAGAGAAATTTCACTAAATTTTGTCAGGAAAAGGATTTTTAAAATGACATTGTGGCAGGGTAAATAGTCCGCAGTAGATTGTCAACAGTAACAGTTGGCAGAAAATAGCCAGTAGTTGACAGTTCTGTTCTTTACCTTGTAAACACCAATTCAGTACCAGTAGATAAATTGGCATCAAAGGCATAACCTCCTTTATCAAACCCTTTTAAGTCTTCTACTTTTTCTATATCATTATCAATGATATAACGCACCATCATTCCTCTTGCTTTTTTAGCGAAAAAAGCAATGACTTTTAGTTTATCACCCTTATAGTCTTTAAAGACGGGAGTCACAACTGGCACTTTCAATAATTTTGGTTGCACCACTTTAAAATATTCATTACTAGCCAAATTGATAAATGACTCATTATCTTCTAGTTCTTCATTTAGAGCTTCTGTAATGGTAGTATCCCAAAACTTATAAAGATTGTCTTTAGACCCAACCTTTAGTTTTGTGCCCATCTCTAGTCGGTATGCCTGCATTAAATCTAATGGCTTTAAGATTCCGTATTGCCCAGAAAGTATTCTAAGTTTATCTTGTAATTGATTAATTTTATGTAATGGAATGGAGTACGCATCTAAGCCTTCATAAACAGTTCCTTTAAAAGCATAAATAGCTTGACGTGAATTATCAATGGTAAATGGCAAAGACCATTGTTGATTGCGTTCATAATTCAACTGTCCTAAATTATCAGAAATATGCATCAATGCTGATAATTTCTTAGCACTTTTCTTTTGAAGTATGCTATTAATTTTTTGAGCTTGTTCTAAAAAAACTCCCTGAGTATAATTAGTAGTTGGTAATTCTGATGTATAATCTAATGACTTTGCTGGTGAAATTACGATTTTCATGTAAATACTTGTTTGTTTATAACAAAGATACAATTCAAAAAAATAGTAATCTGTATTCTATATTAGAAATTATATTTTCTTGATTTTTTCAGTAAAAAAGACTAGCTTCGTTCCTGTCCGTCCGACAGACGAGTATCACAAGATATAGTTCATTAAACGGAATGATATTTTAACGTTGTATTTAATAAAAGAAAAACAGCAAAACCATTAATCTAAAATAAATATGAGCATATCTTCTTATCATCTGGTTAAACTTCCATTTTTATTGGCGATAAAAGGAGTATTCTCAAACCTAATTAATAACAAACTTAATGGTCTCGTTTACTCTGAGTATATGACCGCAATGACATTAGGATCACCAATCTTATCTCCTTCTCGTTTTTTAATAACAGAAGTTGCATTTTTTGCACAATGGAAAAATGAAGAATCTCTTGAAAACTACTTGAAAAATGATAAATTCGGTAGAGTTTTGGCTAAGGGATGGCATGTCAGATTAGCATTTATGAGAGAATGGGGATCAATTACCGGGTACAAAACACCTAAACAGAAAACTGAATTGGGAAACCCAGTAGTAGCAGTAACAATTGCAAGAATGAAACCTTTATCAATCCCTAGATTTTTGCATTAGGGAAGACCAGTTGAAAAGTTAGTTCGTGACCACCCAGGAGTGTTGCTTACATTAGCTTCATTTAAATTTCCAAACACGATTTCGACATTTTCAATTTGGGAAACTGAGAAAGAAATGTCGAATATGGTTCACGGTCATAGTGCAATATCTAAACCAAAAAGGCATTCAAACGCTATGAAAGAGAGAGAACGTAAAAACTTCCATTTTGAATTCGCAACATTAAGGTTTAAACCACTTTCAGAATTTGGTACTTGGAAAGGAAAAAGCAATTATATCCCTAACCTCAAAGTGACTAAATAAATGGGAGTTGCTTCACTAAAACAAAATTTTCAAGACTGGGCAACCCAACAATGGGTTATTCTTTTTGGTAAAGAAATTATTCCCAATCAAAATGAATGGCTATTAGGTCCTTTAGGTGAAACAAAAGGTATTGGAAAAGATTTCATTAAACAATTAGCTATAAGTGAACATTTAATAATTGATAAAAGTAAAAAAGGAAGAGGGTTATTAACGTCTATTAATCAACTAAATTTAACAAATACTGAGCTTGACCGTTTGTCCAAAAATGTAATTGATTTTTACGAAAATACAAGTAATTATGAGTTTGAGCTAAGTGTCAATTGGAATTGGTTTTTCAAACCATTTGGAGCCATAATTAGAATATTGTTTAGTAATAGAATTAAACAATTAAACCTACCAAGTGATAATAAAGGGAATTCTAAAGCTTTAAAAAGTGAAATAATCCACCTAATTGATGAAAATAATCAAGAGTTAAAACGAACCATTTGGTTAAGAACTTTCAAAGACTCTGAAGAAGTAGTTTATTCTGGTCTTTATGAAACTTGTATAATTCCAAATGGCAAAACTTGCTTGAAAGCAATTTTCCCTTTACCTAATGGAAATGCGACTGTTATATTGAATCCAAGCGTAAGTAAAAAAGGAGAGTTGATTCTAAAATCATCTGGCAACAAAAATGGAGAGAGTGGTTTTTACTTTTTACTAAGAGACACTAACGGAAATTTGTGGACTAAATACATTAAATCATTTAAAGACCAACTAACAGTGAGTTCAGAAAATGAAAAAATTAAAGCAATACAGACATTAACATTGTGGAGTTTTAGAGTATTGACCTTTAAATACAACATAAAAAAGGTTACATACAACAAAACCTAAATTTAATAAGGATTTCAAAGATAAATTAAAAGGTCTGTGCCTTTACCATCTTAAATTATTACTTACTCGCAAACAATTTCACATCACCTTCAGAAACTTCATCGCTACCTAAAATAATCAAGCGTTCAACTACATTACGAAGCTCTCGTATATTACCTGTCCAGTCATACTCTTGCAGTTTTTTAATGGCTTTGTTAGAAAAAGTTTTTGTTGCTATACCTTGCTCTTTAGTAATCTTTTCAGCAAAATAATTAATCAATAACGGAATGTCTTCCCTTCTGTCATTCAACGCAGGCACTTCAATAAGAATAACTGCCAGCCTGTGGTATAAATCTTCTCTGAAATTACCTTCAGCAATTTCTTTTTTTAGGTTTTTATTAGTTGCTGCAACCACACGAACATTTACTTTAATGTCTTTATCACTCCCAACTCTACTTATTTTATTTTCTTGTAAAGCACGTAATACTTTAGCTTGAGCCGACAGACTCATATCACCTATTTCATCTAAAAAAATAGTACCTCCATTGGCAGCTTCAAATTTACCAGCATGGTCTTTATTTGCACCTGTAAACGATCCCTTTACATGTCCAAACAATTCACTTTCAATCAGTTCAGATGGTATTGCAGCACAGTTTACTTCAATCATAAGTGCTTTTGCACGTGCACTTTTTTCGTGTAACCAATGTGCCACCAACTCTTTACCTGTACCGTTTGCACCTGTAATCAATACTCTAGCATCTGTAATTGCAACCTTTTCTATAATTTCTTTTATATGATGAATAGCCTTACTATCGCCTATCATTTCATAATTTTTACTTATTTTCTTCTTTAGCTTTTTGTTCTCTACCACCAATACCTTTTTATCTAAGGCATTACGTACTGCATTTAACAATCTATTTAAATCTGGTGGTTTAGAGATATAATCAAAAGCACCCATACGCATCGTTTGAACGGCTGTATCTAAATCGCCATGACCAGAAATCATAATAAACGGAATTTCAGGTTTTATCTTTTGTGTTTTTTCTAAAACCTCAACACCATCCATTTTTGGCATTTTAATATCGCAGAGTACCAAATCGTAATCATTATCCTTAATTAAAGTCATGCCTTTTAAACCATCATCAGCTCCCTCAACTTGATAAGTTTCATTCTCTTCAGAAATAATTTTTGTCAATACTCTAAGTATTGCTGCTTCATCTTCTATGATTAGTATTTTGCTCATATCATTATATTTTAATTGAATCAAGAATCAGGAGACAAGAATCAGGACTTTAACCGTCTAAACTGTCAATGAAATTTGAAATTTTCTTTTGAATTACACTTATTTTACCCTCTAATTCTTTGTATAGTATTTCTGAAATAAACTTTTGACGAAAACATACTATTAATTGCGTTTCATATTCAAAAGCTGAGCCTAAACTCATTTCAAGAAATGTTTTAAAATGCTTATCTGTTTTTTTACTTGTGCCTTCAGCAATATTTGACGCTATTGAAACTGAACACCTATTCAATTGACTTCGCAATCCGAATCTCTCATAGTCAGGTAATTTAGATGTGAAATTATAGGTATCATCAATAAGATCCATACTCTCTGTCCAAATTTGCAACTTTTTAAAATTATGATGCCTCATAAATCTTGTTTTTTTATCCTAAAGCCTATTTCTTCAGTCTTGAGTCCTGTATCTTGAGTCATAATTCTTACCTCCTATCTCCTTTCTCCTTTCTTCCGTCTTCTGTCTTCTGTCT
>DOIV01000103.1:9427-14258 GCA_003511845.1 Flavobacteriaceae bacterium
CTTCATTAACTCTTAACAACATGCACATCTCTTTGTGGAAATGGTATCGTTATATTATGTTCTCTAAATGCTTTATCAATAGCAAAACGAATATCACTTTTAGGTATTGCAGATTGAAAACTATCATTTAAGGTAAATACCAATTTAAAATCTAAAGAACTATCGCCAAAATTAGTAAAAAAAACGGTGGGTTCAGGGTGACTATACACATCTTTATTTGCCTTTGCCACATCTAATAACACCCTCTTTACCAATGCAGTATCACTACCATAAGCAACACCAACATCAACACTTTCTCTTGTATTCATCCCGTTTTCTGTCCAATTAAACAGGGTATTAGTTAAATACAAATGATTGGGTATTACTAGCACTTTATTATCAAAAGTAACTGCTCTTGTCGTTCTTAATTTAATTTCTACTACGCGACCTACTTTACCATCTAATTCAATAATATCACCTACATGAACCGACTGATCTACTAAAATAAAAATACCCGAAATAATATCTTGAAAAAAGGTTTGTAATGCCAAACCAATACCTATGAGTAGTGCTGCTGAAGTCGCAAAAACCGCTGTAACATTAACACCCATATTATGCAATGTCATTAAGACAATAATGATATAAAAAAACCATTTTAAATAAGAAAATAAGGATGTAAACTTCAATTTATCTTCTGTTGGTAATTTTCTTGTGATTAATTTTTTAAGTAATTTAATCATAAAAGAAGCTATAAATAAAGCAATAATTACTAATAACAATACTTTTACCGTAATATGCACCTCATTACCAAAGGCAAATGAATGATTTAAGATTGCATTTATTTTTTCCATATCATTTTATTCTCCTGTAAAGATACTAATACCTTAACCATTTATACAAATCTTTATAGGTTGGTTTTTTACCATACATTAAAATTCCTATTCTGTAGATTTTAGCTGCAAAAAAAACGATTCCGAAAAAGGTCAATAACAATAAAACCATTGAAATGGCTATTTGCCAAAAAGGAACCCCAAATGGTATTCGCATTAGCATTACAATTGGTGATGTTAAAGGGAAAAGAGAAAAACCAACCGCAATAGATCCATGCGGATTCTCAATTACAGAAAAACCAACATAAATGGCAATCATTAAAGGCAACATCACAGGCATCATAAATTGTTGTGTATCTGTTTCGCTATCAACTGCGGCTCCAATTGCTGCATAAATTGAACTGTAAATTAAATAGCCTCCTAAAAAATAAAAGAAAAAATAAAAGAACATCGCTACCAATGGCAAATTCTTAATCTCTTGAAGCACTAAAGTTAAATTACCTTCTGTACTCTGTTTCATTTGTTCTATCATTTCAGGACTCATCGCTGGTGAACTAGTAGATAGTGCCGACATGTCTGCACCGAATATCATTGCTAAAACTAACATTAAAAGGGTTGCTGAGATTATCCAAATTAAAAACTGTAAGATTCCTGCCAAAGCATTACCAATAATTTTACCCAACATTAATTGAAATGGTTTTACTGATGAAATAATAACTTCAATAATACGATTGTTTTTTTCTTCAATTACACTTCGCATTACAGAAGTGCCATAAATAATAATAAACATAAAGATTAAATAACCAAAACTACCTCCTGCAATCATCCTTAATATACTACCAATTTTTGATGATTTTTCACCAGAAAACTTTGAAGTAAGTATACTTACATTTGTATCAGACTGCTTAATTTTTTGTAAGTCAATATCTAATTGTTGCAATTTTATATTTCTAATTTTCTTTGCTATTTTAGCCTCCAAACCACTAATAATAGTAATTCCTGCTGCGTCTTCTGAATAAAATTCAACAGTTTTTTCAAGAGTATTTATGCTATCCTTTTTTGGAATAAATAACAACCCATAAAAACCTGAACTTTGCGTAGCTTCTTTTGCAGCAACTACACCTAAAGCGGTCAAATCTTTATAGGTTGTGGTTTCAGTATCATTAAAAACTTCAGCAAACAATTGACTTTCATCAACATAAGAAATGGTTCTTTGTTCTTCACTATTTTTAATATTTAAAAACACTATCAATGCCGTTAAACCTACCATTAAAAACGGACTCAAAATGGTCATAATAATAAAAGACTTATTTCTAACCTTGGCTAAAAATTCTCTTTTTATAATTAACTTTAATTTACTCATTATCACTCTGTTTAACTGCGGTTACAAAAATATCATGTACACTTGGTATCAATTCAATAAAATGACTTAAAGTTCCTTTCGAGTTTAAATACTGAACTAATTCTGGTATAGAATCGTTTCCATTAACTTGAATATTGAGTTTTAATTTATCTTCAAGCGATTTAAAATTAGCAGTTGATACCTCAAATTTCTCAGCCAATTCTTGTTGAATTGCTGCTTTATTATCTGTAATTAAACCTATTTCAAAAGTATTGGTTTTAAACTCTTTTTTTATTTCATTTAAATCTCCTTCTAAGATCTTATTGGCATGATTTATCAAAGCGATATGATCACACAATTCTTCAACAGATTCCATTCTATGTGTAGAAAAAATAACGGTTGCTCCTTCATCACGTAATTGTAAAATTTCATCACGAATAATATTGGCATTTATCGGGTCAAAACCACTAAACACCTCATCAAAAATCAATAATTTAGGTTTGTGCATAACCGTAACTACAAACTGTACTTTTTGTGCTTGTCCTTTTGACAGTTCTTGAATTTTTTTATTCCACCAACTACCAATATCAAATTTATCAAACCAGTATTTTAAACTGCTTTTAGCATCAGCTTTGGTCATTCCTTTAAGCATTGCTAAATAAATAGCCTGCTCACCAACCTTCATGTTTTTATACAAACCACGCTCTTCAGGTAAATAGCCTATATTTTGAATATCATGTGGCTGTAATTCTTTACCATCTATATAGACTTTACCTTGATCTGGCAAGGTGATTTGATTGATGATACGAATTAAGGTAGTTTTACCAGCACCATTAGGCCCTAACAAACCAAAAATACTACCTTCAGGCACTTCAATAGAAACATCATTTAATGCTCTAAAGTCTCCAAAATTTTTAATAATATTTTCTGCAACCAATAAATTGCTCATAGATTTTGTGCGTTTTAATAGAAAATTATCTTTCTTCTTGAAGTAAGTCTCTTTCTTCGTCTTCTATTTCTCTTCTAGTCATATAGCTCTTTAAAAATTCTCCTTTAGGCTTACCGTCATCAAAAGAACTCCACTTTAATAATACTCTCGCCTTTTTTCTAGCCTCTTCATTTGACATTCCTTCTTTTTCAATGCGGTAAATTGCTGAAAACATTTGTGCTCTACCATCACCATGATAACAATGTATTAAAAGAGGATAATTAGCTGAATCATCTATTACGTTATAAAATTTATCTAACGCTTCTTCGCTGGGTACTTGCTCAGAACCAATATTAAAATAATTGATTCCTTTTATTTTTTCAATGGCTTCCTTTTCAGCTGTTAATTCTTCTGGAATTTCCGGATTATTCACCAAGTCATCAGTAACAGGAAAACGTAAATCAACAATACTTTTTATATTATGTTCTTTAATATAACCCTCTAATTGATCTGGCGGAATCACTCCCGATTTATATACCTTTCCTTCTGTTATAGCTTTAAAATTATGATTAATATTTACATCATAAACATATTTACCAACACCTACCAAAATTAATACTACAACTATTATCCCTATTTTTCTCTTCATAATTTTTCTTCTATTTTTTATTCTGCATATAATTTTCTATCTACTATCCTTTCATAATAGTCTTGTAAAAAAGCTTTACAAACTTCTTCTATAGTATCCATTTCTTTATTTCTTTGATGGATTAAATTATGTTCTAATCCTTTATCATTAATATCAAAAAAACCAATGGTTTTATTCCCATCAAAAGTACAAATATAATTGCCTCGTTGCAATTGGTATTGAACACCACTATGATTCATTGCAAAAGGTTTTATTTCTTTATCGCCTATTAAACTTCTCCCCCAACTTCTAAAAGACTTATCGTACCCTACCATATCTAATATTGTTGGGTAAATATCAATCTGTTGAGCCAAGTCTTTTGACACTCCTTTTAGACTTTCATCTGGTGTGTAAAAAAGAATAGGAACAGTATTTCTATTCATTACTTTATGATATTCTTTTTTATAATATACTTGATTTCCATGATCTGCAGTAATTATAAAAATAGTGTTTTCAAACCAAGCTTCTTTTTTTGCCGCATTAAAAAATTTTTTAAATGCATAATCGGTATATCCTACACATTGATGCATGGGTACATTCCCTTTTGGAAACTCACCATCATATTTATCTGGAACAATGTATGGCTCATGTGATGATAATGTAAATACTGTACTAAAAAAAGGTGTTTTCTTTTGATCGAGCTCTTCTTTCATATACTGTAAGAAAGGTTCATCCCAAATACCCCAAAAACCATCAAATTCTTTATCGTTATTAAATTCTGTTCTACCATAATATTCATCCAATCCTAAAATGTTTCCAAAACCTAAAAAACCCATAGAACCATTTGCTGCACCATGAAAAAACGAAGTAGTATATCCAATTTCTTCTACACAAGAAACTAATGATTGAATTTTTTGCTTAGCATATGGAGAAGAAGTAAATGCATCTGTAAAAGAAGGTATTCCTGCTAAAATTGATGACATACCATGTATTGATTTACGTCCATTTGCAAAGGCATTGGTGTAAATTAAACTATGTGCTGCTAATGAATCTAAAAAAGGCGTGTAACTGACATAATTTTCAATATCCATATCTTTATTAAACGCTCCTAAGTATTCTCTACC
>DOIV01000288.1 GCA_003511845.1 Flavobacteriaceae bacterium
AGAGATTTAGACCAAGCTATAAAAGACAACAGGTTTGATTTATCGTTAACTGCTAGCTATGGTTTAAATCAACAAGCAAATACGTTTAGAGATGCCTATGGTAATTTATTAGATCAGCAAATGATAGCTATACAATTTAGTATACCCATTTTAGATTGGGGTGAACGCAAAGGAAAAATAAAGACAGCAAAAATGAATAAAGATGTGGTAGATATAGAACTACAACAAGAAGAAGACACTTTTAAGCAAAACATTACTTTAAAAGTAATTGATTTTAACCTTCAAAAAGAATTGGTTGACGGTGCTTTAAAAACAAGTGAAATTGCCAGAGAGTCCTATAAAATTACAGAAAAACGATTTTTGTTGGGGAATTTAGATTATTTAATACTTACCTCTTCAAGGCAGGCATGGCAATCGGCTACCGAACAATATATACAAAGTTTATTAAGTTACTGGAAACTGTATTATGAGGTACAGCAACTCACACTTTATGATTTTTTAAATGACAAAACTCTACAACAAGATTTTAATACAAGTATTACTGATTAAGAGTGAAATAGAAAACCATTAAATGAGCAAAAAACAAAAAATATATACTATAAATTCAATTCTTTTTTTACTATTGCTACTTGGTTTATGGTGGCTAAGCCTACTATTCGTGGTGTTAGTTTTGTTATATTTTATTTCTTTAAAATTAATACATTTAATTGCATACCCATTTTTAAAAAAAATAGTTAAGGGTTTGTTTTTATTCCTATTTATATTCTCCGTAGCAATTAGTATAAAACTACTACTATTCGATATTTATAAAATACCTAGTTCATCTATGAACGACACATTATTTACAAATGATGTTATTGTAGTAAATAAATTAAGATATGGACCAAAATTACCACGTTCTCCTTTCGATATACCTTGGGTAAATATCGCATTTTATTTTAATGCCAATGCTAGAGAAAGAATTAAAGAACATTGGTGGTCTTATAAAAGGTTATCTGGTTATTCACATATAAAGAATGGAGATATATTAGTATATGAATACTTTAACAAGAGTAATTTTTTAGTAAAACGATGTATAGGTATTGCGGGTGATACATTGCTTATTGAAAATGGACGAACTATTTTAAATCAGAAAACTGTATCATTTTCTAATAATATAAAAAAGAGATACCGTTTTAAGGTAGTTGATAAAAAACAGATGTATAAAGAATTAGATAGGTTATCAATAGACAAACGGATGATAAGAAACCTAGATGCGAATGGGTTTTTAATGTGTGTTTTTAATAAAAATGATTATAAAAATTTAGAAGCATCACCATTTATAGACAGCTTACAACAGATAACAGCTTCTTATAGTCAGAAGGATGAACTCTTTGCCAAACCAAAAGACAGCCTTTGGACTAAAGATAATTTAGGTCCAATAGTTATACCTAAAAAAGGCATGTCTATTATTCTCAACAGTTTTAATTACGAAGTGTATAAAACGGCTATAAACAGTCATGAAAAGAGTGTTAAAATACAATATAAGAATGGGGAATTCTTGATTAACGAAAAAAAGGCAACTACTTACACGTTTAAACAAAATTATCATTTTATGATGGGAGATAATAGAAATGGATCTTACGATTCTCGCTTTATAGGTTTTATTCCAGAACAAAATATTATAGGTAAAGTACAATGTGTGTTATGGTCTAATTATCAAGATAAGTTTCAATGGGATAGATTATTTAAAAAAGTTGAATAAGTTGTTATGAAACGAAAACTATCTTCATTTACAGTTATCACCATTTTTATTTGCCTATCCATTATTGGAGCGAGCCTAATCCCATTGTTGAGTATTCAACTCACTCCAAATCGAGCCAATAAATCATTAAACGTTAATTTTGATTGGCGAGATGCTTCAGCCAAAGTGATAGAGCAAGAAGTAACCTCAAAACTAGAAGGGGTTTTTAATACTGTGAGAGGAATAAAAAATATCAGTTCAACTTCACGAAAAGGTAGAAGTTCTATTTCAATGGATTTTAAAGAAAGTGTTGATATGGATGCTATTCGTTTTGAAGTTGCTAATTTAATCCGTCAAAGCTATTCTGAATTACCAGAAGGTGTGAATTACCCTTCACTATCAAAAAGTAGTGCTAATGAAAATACATCTCCAATAATCTCTTACAGCATCAATGCCAATGAAAGCCCTCACTATATAAAAAAGTTTGCCGAGAATCATATTTTACCCGAATTAGCCACTATAAAAGGGGTCAATAAAGTTGACGTGTATGGGGCAGCACCTTTTGAGTGGGTAATAGAATATGATACTAAAAAGTTATTCCAGTTAAATATTTCTGTTGAAGAAATTCAAAATGCAATTAGAACCTATTTACAAAAAAGAGAATTAGGTAATGCATTAATCCAATTTGAAAATGGTAAAGCAGACCGAGAAATTTCTGTGATATTGACCCATAAGGTAAAAAATCAAATAGATTGGAATACTATCCCCATAAAAAAAATAAACAACCGAATTATTTATTTAAAAAACATAGCAAAAGTAACCTACAAAGAAGGTAATGTCAATGCGTATTATCGTGTTAATGGGCTTAATACGGTTAATATGGTTGTTTATGCTGAAAAAGGAGTAAACACTATAGATTTGGCTAAGACCGTAAGAACAGTTGTTGATGATTTAAAAAAAGAACTGCCCACGGGCTACACCATAAAAATGACCCAAGACACTACCGAGTTTATTGTTGGGGAGTTGCAGAAAATACAGAAGCGAACCTTATTTTCTTTTTTAATTCTATTGGTATTAATTGTTTTAATCTATAGAAGTTTTAAGTATTTAACCGTGTTATTTTTAAGTGTCGTCACGAACCTATTAATAGCTATAATCTTTTATTATACCTTTAATGTACAGTTGCAATTATACTCGTTTGCAGGTATTACTATTTCGTTTGGAATCATTATAGATAATAGTATTATTATGATTGACCACCTACTGAACAAAGGCAATAAAAAAGCATTTTTAGCCATTTTAGCAGCTACCTTAACTACCGTAGGAGCACTTATGGTTATCTTTTTGTTAGAGGAAAGTCAACGCCTAAATCTTTGGGATTTTGCCTTAGTTATTGCTATTAATATCGGCGTTTCACTTTTGGTGTCTTTATATTATGTTCCTGCACTTTTAGAAAAATTGAATTTGGAGAAAAAACGTATCCGTTTTTCAAGAAAAAGAAAACGTCGTGTTTATAGGTTTACAACACGATACATGAATGTTATTAATTGGATGCGAAAACCTAAATTTAAATGGGCATTTCTTTTATTGTTTATATTAGGTTTTGGACTACCTATTCATTTGTTGCCAAAAGAACTGGAAGGAGAAAATATCTGGTCTGAAATGTATAATAATACTTTAGGTACAGAATGGTATAACACTGAATTACGCCCCACTTTAGAAAAAGCTATTGGAGGTTCTTTGAGATTGTTTACCGAAGATGTTTTTGAAAATTCGTATTATAGTGAACCCGAACGCACTACCCTACGTGTAACGGGTAGGATGCCTGATGGTTGTACCATAGAACAA
>DOIV01000289.1 GCA_003511845.1 Flavobacteriaceae bacterium
ATGAGTTGAATTCAGCATTAATTAAATGACCACAGAAGAAAAGTTATTGAAAATACCTGTTATTAGCTGGTTCGTTAAGCTTTTTAAAAAAGTTAAAGTTCCTGGTTTAAAAGGCATGTCTTTATATAATGTGCTGGAAATGTACGGTCTGGGTATTGTTAGAGGTGCTTTAACTTCTAGAGCTGGTGGTATTGCTTTTAGTTTTTTTATGGCTCTTTTTCCGTTTGCTTTATTTATTCTAACCTTAATTCCGTACATAGAAATTGAGGGATTTCAAGAAGGGTTTATGCAATTTATCAGTCAAGCTCTACCTCCACAAACTTTTGAAGCTGTAGAAGCTGTACTAAACGACATTCTTAATAATAAATACAGTGGCTTACTTTCTTTTGGTTTTATCTTATCCATTTTTTTAATGACCAATGGTGTAAATGCACTTTTTGGCGGGTTTGAATACAGTTATCACAAATTACAAACTAGATCAATGGTTAGGCAGTTTCTAGTTTCTATGGCTATATCTATTTTACTGGCACTATTATTGTTTCTAACAATTGCAGTGATTATATATTTTGAAATTGCCATTGAAAATTTCAATCAAAAAGGATATGTTTCTGATGATTTATTTTGGATCAAAATAGGTCGTTATATCATCATTTTAGCAATGTTATTTATTACCGTTGGGGTGTTTTATTACTTTGGAACTAAAGAAGGACGTTTGGTCACTTTCTTTTCTCCAGGAGCATTTTTAACAACGTTACTATTGTTATTGAACTTTAAACTTTTTGGTATTTATGTTCAAAAATTTGCTCAATACAATGAACTTTATGGTTCTATAGGTACTTTATTAGTATTAATGATTTTTATATGGCTAAATTCAATCATATTATTGTTAGGTTTTGAGCTAAATGCTGCCATCATCGGATTAAAAAAAAAATGTAACACATGAGAAATATAATAACTTTTACACTCTTAATCTTAAGTATACAAATTACCGCCAGTCAATCTATTTTCGGAAAATGGAAAACTTTAAACGAAACAGGTAAAACCGAATCTATCATTAAAATCTATAAAAAAAACGGGCAAGCTTATGGTAAAATTATAGAAATTACCAGTAAAAAAGATAGGAATAGAGTTTGTGATAAATGTGAAGGGGAAAATAAAAACAAACCTCTTTTAGGACTGGTTTTCCTTAAGGGATTAAAACTTAATGGAAAGCAATGGGAAGATGGAGAAATACTAGACCCAAAAAGCGGAAAAATTTACAACTGTTACGTCACACTTATCAACAACAACAAATTGAAAATTAGAGGGTATATCGGATTTTCATTACTAGGGAGAACTGAATATTGGTACAGAGTAAAAGATTAAAAAATGAAAAAAATATTCACATTATTAGCAATTATATTCGTTAGTATATTCAGTACAGATAGTAATGCTCAACAGAAAAAATCAATTGACTTAAATTGGCAAACCGATTTTGAACACGCCAAAGAATTAGCTAATTCAGAAAATAAAAACATACTCATTTATTTTACAGGTTATGATAGAATGAGCTCTTACAAGATGCTCAATGAAGATTTTTTTTATACTGAAAAATTCCAGAAGATTGCACATCAACACTTTATCCTGGTTAGAGTAAACACCCAAAAAAGAGAGGATGCTATTTCTGAAGAGCAAAAAAGTAAAAATATAACACTAAGTAAACAGTACAATCAAAAAGTGCACCCAACCGTGGTTTTAACTGATGCCAAAGGCAAAGAACTAGGTAGAGTTGAAAGTTATAACTATTTGCGTGATACTAGCAAGCACTATGAATTGATTGAAAACGAATACTAAAAAATTAATTGACTCGTTTTTAACAACAACTATCAATCAACTTATGAAAAACATCATTAACTTTATCTTATTTACAACATTGGTATCATGTGGCAGTTCTCAAACAAGTACTCAAGACAAAACCATAATTTCAGAATCTACAAAAACACCTATTGCAACAGAAGATAAAACTGTAGAAGTTACTATAAAAGAGGAAGTAAAAGAATCTTCAGAAGAATTAAATAACGAAAATTATCTAATCGCTTTAACAGACGCTACTGACATTCAAAAAGGAAAAGAACTCTATATTTAATCGACATGTTTCGCATGCCACTTAAATGATGGTGGAGGTAGTATTGGTCCAAATCTTACTGATAATTATACCATTTCTGGTTGCGACTTTGAAAGTGTTTATACTGCTATTGCTAAAGGCGGAAGACCAGGTAAAGGAATGATTGCTTGGGAACAAACTATAAATAAAAAAGAAATACAACAATTAACTAGTTATATTCTCACTTTGCAAGGCTCAACACCAGAAAGACCAAAACGTCCTGAGGGGGAGTTTTGTACTGAATAACAAAGTAAAACGTTACTTTCAAGCAAAAAACCTAGCAGGTTTTAAAACCTGCTAGGTTTTTAATAAGTTAAACTAAATAATACCAATTCAAATATTTGATATCGTAAAATAAAATAGTAATTATTTTTCACAAAGTTGAGGCAAAATATTTTAGCATAGCCATGGTTACGGTACAATATTTTAACGATAAAATTGTGAAAAAGAACTTCGAAGAACATCATGAACTCCTTTTAAAAAATAAAAATGAAGTGAGTAAACGATTTTATGCGACATTATATGTTTAAATTGGTATAACTACTGAAAAACCACAGAACCAGGAATTAATCCAGTTACAACGGTTTCTTTTAACGAATTATCTGACAAGTCATAAACCTTAAGCGACCCTTCACTTTGAAAATCACCTGCATTAGTAGCATATAATTTTCCGTCGTTAGCTTTCAAACTGTAATAGGAACCATCCAACCCTGAAACTTCAGCCGTAGGTAATTCGGTAGCTGTAGTTGACATGGCAAAAACTTTTCCGTTCAAGTCATAATATAAATTACTTCCATCTAAAGTTAAATGATTTGGATGCTTTGCTGTGCCAAAATCTAGCATAGTTACTGTCTCATTTTCAATTTGAGCTAATTTACCATTAGTTTCTGTACCTGAAAAACTTGGTTTACCTCCACATAACACCCAAATTGTACCACTTGCGTCTTTTACTATTGAATTAGGCACATCACCAACTTCTAAAGTAGAAGCAACTGTATTTGAACTTGTATCTATAACTACTACTTTATTATTCTGACTCCATCCTCCTTGAAGGTTCACATAAATTTTATTTCCGTCTACCAACATATCTTCTGGTCCTTCACCTACTGGAATTTTTTTAGTAACTGTATTTGTAGCTAAATCTACTACAGCAATATAATCATCTGTTGCATCTCCTGCATCACCCCAGTTTGAAATATAACCAGTATTTCCTATAGCAACAAAATGCCTTGGGTTCTTAATATCGTCACCTTCGATAGTAGCGATACTCTTCATAGTATAACGATTAGCAACCTCCACTTTATGAAAATTATTAACTACAATATAAGCAAAGTCATCATGTAAGGCCATCGATTGCACAACACTCCCTAAATCTTTATGGTTTACTGATTTAAAAATACTTTGTGCAACATTTCCTGTTTCATCAACAAAACTTATAGTTCCAGATCCATTTTGAAATGGACCTTCATTGGTAATAAAATAGCCTTTTTCATAATCGCCTTTTGGTAACTGTGGCGAATCATCTTCTGCACATGAATAGGTTAATACTGCTACCAAAAATAATACTGTTAGTAATTTAAATTGTTTCATTTGTTTTAAAATTTATAATTAATATTGAATTCGAAGTTTCTATTAGGCATCGGTCTATAAGACACCGATTGATAAGCTGTGTTAAATAGATTATTTACCAATACGCCAACAGTTAATTGTTGCTTTAAAAAACTTTTATAGATTTCTAAATTAGTTAACCAATAAGCATTAACTGTTTGCGTATTTGATGTGGTTGTAAAAACCTTTCCATTATATTGCTCATTAAAATTGACTGTAAAGTCTTTATAGGTATAATTTAATGAAGCAGTTGCTTTATGATAAGGCACATAAATCAACTGTTTGTCTAATACATTATCTTTTGAAACTGTATAGGCATATTGAGATTGCAATTCAAGCATATGCTTTCCAAAATTTTGTTGTGTTTTAAACTCAAATTCTAATCCATAACTCATAACATCCTGTATATTTATGGGCTTCCAATAGGTTGGTGTTTCAGGACGCCATTGGATTAAATTTTTACTTTTTGTGATATAAGAAGTCAGATTTATTGACAACTTATTTTGGTAATAACCCAATCCAAGCTCTCCACTCTTACTGTTTTCTGCTAGCAAATCAGGATTCCCACCAGGATTCCAAAACAAATCATTATACGTTGGTAACCTATAGTTTGTAGAAAAATTAGCTTTAATATTAAGCCCAGAAGAAAGTTGATATTTTAAATCTGCCGCATAAATCAACGGAATTTTATACACACTAGAAAAGCCCTTTCGTACACTTATATTATATTGTAATTTTTCTATCGGGTTTTGATGTAACAATGCATAGGCTTCAAAATCATTTCGGTATTTATCTAATAAACTAGAACCATTTGCAGTACTGTACTTATTTTCAATACCTGAATGCAAACTTATATGGCTACTGATAAAATACTTGAAATCATATTTTAGAATAATGTTTTTACTTTTTCCAAAAGTATAATCTGATGATTCCTTATTTGAATAATAATTATACTCTTCATCAAGATAGGCTACTTTTAAGGATGAATTGTATGCCTGTCCGAAATTCTTCCAATTTAATAACACTCTGTTTTGCCAGTTTGTTAGTTTTGAATTGCTAGGAGATGTTAGCGTTCTTGATAAATTTCTATCATTATCACTCAACGTAGCAAAAAATTGCAATTGATTATTTTGATTGATTTTATACCCCAAAACACTTTTAATATGATAATTTTTGAACGCTCCGTTTTCATTTACGATATCAGTCCCCAAATACGGATAATCATTAGCTGATTTATTACCTTCCACAACAATTTTAGCATAAATTTTCTGATTGCTATATTGTGAACGCACCAACCCTTTTTGGGTATCATAACTTGCCAAACCTAAATTGATTTGTGTTTGAAATTTATCCTTAAAAATAATTTTATCCCTTAAATTAATCGCTCCACCTACAGCACCGCTACCAAATAAAATTCCGCCTCCTCCTTTACGTATCTCAATTTGATTATAACCATTGGCAGAAAACGTATTGAAATCGGTTTGACCATCAAGCGAAGAATTAATAGCAATACCATTCCAGTACACACCCGTATGGCTTGCACCTGACCCTCGTAAAGAAATAGAAGAAACCATCCTATTTCCGTTCTGCTTAAAATAGAGGTTTGCTTGGTTTTGCAGTAAATTCCCTAGAGATTGCTGATGGTTATTTATAATAGAATCAGAAAGTATCTGTACCTGATAGCCTGAATTTATCTGAGGTGAAAAATTGCCATAGAGCTTTACTTCATCCAGTAAATGAATAGTATCAGTTTGTGCAAAAGTGATTGCACCAATAAAAAAGAAACCAATTATATATTTCATAAACACTTTAAACTCTTCCTCCGAAAGTTTTTTAAGGGTTCTGAATTTGGCAGGTCTCCTGGCTTATGTCTTATCAATTGTCTTCCCAGAGTGTCATTGCGAAGATTTGTTTTCCAAAACAAATCTGCGGCAATCTTATTCTCTAGTGACTAGAAGTTTATCAATAAGCATTACGCTAAGCGTAACTAAATTTACAGTTGCGGGGACAGCTCAGGTTTAATCGATTAACGACCTACCTGATTCCCTATTAATTTTATCCGCTTAAAGCGGAATTAAAACCAAAATCAATGCAAAAATAAGGATTAATAATAAAACTATCCAAAAAAAAGCTACATTTGTTTTTTGGTTAATTCACTTTTATGAAATTACAAAAAACATTCTTTATTATTCCTTTTATTTTCTTAATTTTTGCCTGCAAGCAAGAAAAAAAAGAAAATAAAATTATTAAAACTAAACCTTTAATAAAATACGCTAAAGGATTTGAAATTCAGAAATTTGAAACTTATAAAAAATTAATTATTAGCTCACCTTATCCCAATGCAACTAAAGCTATTGAATATATTTTAATTCCAAAAGGAAAAGAAATTCTATCAACATTAAAAGGTGAAAAAATCATCAGAACTCCTATTGAAAAACTGGTAGTTACTTCAACCACACATATACCTATGCTTGAATTATTACACCAAGAAACTAGTTTACTTGGGTTTCCAAACCTTCAGTATATATCATCTGAAAAGACTCGTAAACTGATTACTGATGGAAAAATTAGAGAACTAGGCAATGAACAAGACATCAATACTGAAGTGCTAATAAACCTACAACCAGAAATTATTATTGGCTTTGCAATGAATAGTAACAATAAAGCATTTTTAGCTATTGAAAAAATGGGTATCCCCGTACTCTTAAATGGCGATTGGCTCGAAAAAACTCCATTAGGTAGAGCAGAATGGCTAAAATTCTTTGCCGTACTATTTAATAAAGAAGCTGTAGCTGATTCTATTTTTAATACCATTGAAAAGGAATATAATAACGCTGTTACCATTGCAAAAAAGTCAACCACAAAACCGACTATACTTTCTGGTTCTATCTTTAAAGACATCTGGAATTTACCTTCTGGAGAAAGTTTTATGGCTCAATATTTAAAAGATGCAAACACAAATTACCTTTGGTCAGGTACCAAAGGAAAAGGAAGCTTATCGCTTAGTTTTGAATCCGTTTTCGACAAAGGTCAACATGCTGATTTCTGGTTAGACTCAGGAATTTACACTAGCTTTACAGAATTAGAAGGAGCAAATCAGCACTATACTAAATTCAAAGCATTCCAAACTAAAAACATTTTTTCTTTTGCTCATCAAAAAGGTGAAAATGGCGGATTGCTTTATTATGAACTCGCCCCTACTCAACCACACATTATATTGAAAGATATTATTAAAGCGGTGCATCCTGAATTATTACCTGAGTATGAACCTTATTTCTTAGAAAAACTTAAATAAATACGTTATTTTATAATATA
>DOIV01000246.1:0-174 GCA_003511845.1 Flavobacteriaceae bacterium
TCTATATTTTACAGCTTGTACATCATCAGGAATTTGCAGTATCCAACTTACATTGGCGTTTCCTTTGGCGTTAACTGTGAAGTTAGCTCTCCCTCTCAGTCCTTCAGACATCTCTCTCGAAGGGAGAGAATTATCGGAACTCAATAGTAGCTTTTTAGTAATATCCTTATTTGT
>DOIV01000246.1:595-762 GCA_003511845.1 Flavobacteriaceae bacterium
ATTTGATCACCTTCACGTAAAAAACGAGGCGGATTTGGCATAACCATCAGCTCTTTTTGAGTAACGGTGGTCAATTGTTTGGTTGCCGAAGCCATGTCTTTGGTGTGTGCTAACAATTGTAATTTCCAACGAGTTAAACTTTCTGGTACGGTAAAATTAAAACTTAC
>DOIV01000246.1:1102-2763 GCA_003511845.1 Flavobacteriaceae bacterium
TTACCTTCTTTGTCCGTTTTTAAATGCGGATAGAAAAATGCGGTTTCTTGTAAATTCTTACGAGCCACAATACCTTTTAAAGCTTGCTCTTCTTGTTTTGGGGAAGGTTTTTCAACAGAGTCTCTAGTTACTGGTGATTCAGCTACTTTCATAAAAGCTACATCTCCTTCAACCATTTCAGCTTCAGCACGAATTGAAACTCCTGCTGCTTTTCCTTCTAAAGCATTGACAGCACTACCAGTTTTATGCCTTCTTTTATTCTTACCTCCATTTCCTATCACCACAACCTCATCTAAACTTGCATCATCACTTTCTAACACTAGAGTATAGATATTGTCTTTCCCAATTTTTACAGCTATGGTATTATAACCTATAAAAGAGAAAACCAGTGTTTCACCTTTTTTAGCTTCCAACTTAAAATTACCATCAAAATCGGTTTGAATGCCTTTTGACGTTCCTTTTACGATAATAGAAACTCCTGGCATAGGACCACTTTCATCAGATACTTTTCCGTAAATAACTCCTTTTTTCTTTTTCTTATCATAAGTAGAATTTACAGTATGTACTGGTGGATGTTTTCTTCTAAGTTCACTTAAATAACTATTATTAAACCAGCTATTATTCAAACTAAAACCAAACCAATTCAATTGATCGTAAGCTTGATGTGAGTACCCGTAATAACGATTATTTTCTTTTTGATGGATATCAAAATTAGCATTCCCAAAACTAAGGTTTGCATTGATATTGCTGTAAGAATAAAACTGTTGTTGATAAATAGGATTGAAAGCCCAATTGTGCGGTTTAAACTGATCTAAAGAGGCATCATACATTGAAGCCAATAACTCTGCTGCTACTTTATCTTTTTGAGTACCTTTTATTTTAAAACTCCACGTTTCATTTTGCCCAGGCTGTAATTTATATCTAAACGTAGTGGTTTCAATATTCAATTCATGTTTAGGATAAGGCACATTGATATTTATGGTTCCGTTTTCAAAACTGTTAAAATTCACCCATTGGTAATGGATGGAGAATCCGCCCACATCACCTTGTTGAACAGGAATTGAAATGGTCTTTATTTCATTTGATAATTGTATGATTTGTGTATCTACTCTTTTTTGTTTTTTGACTACCGTTACGGTAACTGAGATGTCTTTAGAAGCAGCACCCAAACGTAATTTTACAGATTGATTGGGCTGGTATTCATTTTTATTGGCTTCTATGGTAAACAATTGCTGGTCGGCTACTTTCTTGTCAGCCTCACTAAATACACTAAAACGTTGTTCTGTTTTCACTTCTTGATTGAATTTATCCTTACATTCAGCTACCAAGATATAATTACCCGAAACCCATTTCTTAATATTTTTCAAGGCAATTTCTTTTGATTTTTCGGTATTAAAATCTGCTGTAAAAACTTGCTCACCTTTTTCCCATTGACTAGGATCGCTTTCTTTTTGATACGCATCATGAGGAAATAATTTCTGAAATTCTTCTTTAGAAAACTCTTGGTAATCAGGTGCTTCCCAAGGGCGTTGCCTCAAAGGGTTTTTAGGAGCTCTGAGTTTGTATATTTTTACCTGTCCTTTTGTAGCTACAAACTCTCCGTTTAAATTATTGGTAGTTAAATTAACGATATGATCTTTCTTTGTCTTGTCTAAATTATC
>DOIV01000246.1:3164-3571 GCA_003511845.1 Flavobacteriaceae bacterium
ATAACTTTATAATTAAACGTAGGCTGACTGCTTTTAGCAACTTTTAAATCGGGAATGGCTTTAAAGGTGATTTTAAATTTACCTAATGCATCTGTGATGCTTTCGCCATGTGTGATTTCAAGCTCATCAGAAGAAAATGAAGATCTTCTAGAGTACCAATACCAGCTTGGGTATTGAGCAGTTCTCACCACACGGTAGCTTACTTTAGCATCCGTAATAGTACTTCCTGCAAAAGCAGTAGCTGTACCATTAACCGTAATACTATCATTTACTTTATAAGTTTCTTTAACGGGTTTAAATTCGGTTTCAAATTTTGGACGCTTATATTCTTCAACAGAAAAATGAGTACTTCCATTAAATTGATAAGCAGATGCGTGTATATTAAAATTACCTGTCAAACCTGTATT
>DOIV01000151.1:0-2093 GCA_003511845.1 Flavobacteriaceae bacterium
AATATTGGCTTGTAGCAATCCTCTTAAACTTCCCAATACGACGTCTTTTAGGTTGATTTTAACTTTATAACCTCTTTTGAGAGATGTTGCTGCTGAAAAACGTAAGGCAATTGCACCAGATTCGTCTTGAATAAAAGCATTTCTTTCGGTCATATTGTTATGATCAATCCCAGACATGGTAATAATCCCTTCGATAAAAACATCATCTAATAATTGCGTATCTGTACCTGTAAATAAAGTTCTTACTTCTGAAATATTGATTTTTGTACCTGTGATATTTTCAGCAAAACCAATACGTTTTCGATCTCCGTTTAGATTGATATCATCTAAAGTTCTTGACAGTAATTGATAGGTATTTCTAAATTTTGTCAGCACACCACGAATGGTTCCATTACCTTCAGGAACTGCTGTTGTTCCGAAATTTACAAAAGCACTGGTTCTGAATTTTATAGAAGTTTTTGAGATATCTTCAATGGTGTAATTGGTGGCTCCACCGATATCATTATTGGCATCGTATAGGGTTTTACCCAAGGCAGCATCCTCAAATTGTACATCTTTCAATTCAATTAACGTATTGAGATGAGCGTCTGTAATTTCACTCAAGGTGATTTTATTGGTCAATTTGTCTTCTTCAACAACAGTACAAGTTTTAATAATGATATTCTTATAATTGGCAGCAGGTATTTTACCAATAGATGCTAATTGAGTGGCATCGTCAAAGAAATAATTACCTATTTCTAATCCGTCAAAATGCAATTGAATGTAATTATTTTGAAGTTGAATATAAACTTTTCTTCCAGAGTTGAATATGGTATAACTATCAGAAAGATCAATAGGAATACTGAAACCACGTGAACCGTCTAAGGTTTGAAAATGTAAGCGTTTGAAAAAATTACCAGCTTGATCGTTTGATATAACATAAGCTTCAAGTACATCTTGAAGAGTATATTGCGTAACGGTACTGGTTGAGGTATCGTAAATTTCTTGAACAGTTTTTGTCACAGGAATAACGACTTCACTACAATTTTCAATACTCGGAATCTCATAATCATCATCATGTACACATGAATAGAAAATACTGATAAATAGAAGTATTGAGACTAAATATTGAATGGTAGTTTTCATAGCTTAGTATTTATTTTGTTTTAAGAACCTTTCTTTTGAGGATTTCCTTTTTTTAAAACCTACTGCCAGATTAATAAAATAGGTTCTTCCGAAACCATACCAATATTTTGGACCGAAATTTCGTTGGAGATTTCCGTTTGCTGTGTCTGCAACTAAAGCTCCGTAATTAGCAGTTCGTGACTGTTCGTGACCACCAGATTTATAGGTTTTATCAAAAAGGTTATGAATACTGGCAACAATTTTAATGGTTGTACCTTTTATCCACCAAGATTTTCTTGCAGATAGATCTACTAAAAAATAAGGATTAAATTTTTCTTGTTTTAATAGTTTTCTTGCCAAATCAAGATCAACATTTTGATAAGGTTGTCCGAAATCGTTAGGATTGTTGAAAAAACTAGAAGTACGACTGATGTTTGAAATAGCCAAATAACCATTAGAAAAATAATTACCAGAGGCATTGACTGACCAATAATTTGGGTTTTTATATTCAAAACCAATAGAATACGCTTGTTGAGGTCCGTTTGCTACTTTATAATTTTTTATATAGGTCTCACCAAGATTCTCAAAACTTGTAGGATTAATCAGGTCTTCACTAAAATCTGAAGTATCAAAATTAATACTTACATTGGCATTATTGGTGTAGGTATGTTGCCCAAAAGCAATGACAGCTGAGGTGTTAAAGGCTGAAGTGAGTTGGTATTGAAATCCAAGTTCTATACCCAAATGTCTTTTGTCAATATTGGTGACTACTTCTTGAAAATAATCGGCACCAGAACCAATTTCTGCAAAAAAGGAACTGACGGTTGTTCCGTTTCTGAATTCTGAAATATAAGCACTTAGTCTGCCTTTAATTTTTTCAGATGTTATTAGATAGTTTGCCTCAGCTGAAAGTATCTTTTCTTGGTTTAAGTTTGGTACAATAGCATTATTTTCTTGAACATTTATAAATGAATTTTTTAGGGTTGGTG
>DOIV01000151.1:2479-2613 GCA_003511845.1 Flavobacteriaceae bacterium
ATTCCACCTTTAAACCCGAAAGTATTAAAGGTTAGTTTTTTACTTTTACCCAAAGAGTTGTCTTCATAAGATTGATTTAAAAACTGACCATTGCGTTGGTAGGCGGTATTGGTGTAATTACCTGCAATAAAAAA
>DOIV01000115.1:0-1776 GCA_003511845.1 Flavobacteriaceae bacterium
AGCAAAAAACTAATCCAACAAGGTCAAAACTGTATCAACAGAACTCAATAATTCTTTTGAATTTGGCTGAACTTTGGAAACAACTTTTATTCCATTATATAATGTATAATATAAATTTGCAATGGATTTTAGATTTTTACCTTTCGGAATTTCTCCACTCTGTTCTCCTTTTAAAAGAAACTCATAAAATATATTAACAAAAGTATTTTCATTTTCTTTGAGTATCTTTTGAATTTCAATATCACCAGGTACTAATTCAGTTGTTGTATTTACAACAAAACAACCTTTCTTATCCATATCAGCAATAGATTGTTCAATTGCCATTTCAAATAATTTTCTCAACCCTTTTTTTATATTTTTCTGTTGGTTTAAAAAATTTGAAAACCCAGTAATATTTGTAGTTCTATATAGATGAAATGCCTTATAAAATAATTCATTCTTTCCTCCGTAAGTATCGTAAATACTTGACCTACTAATACCTAAAAAATTGACTAAATCTCGAATAGAAGTTGCGTGAAATCCTTTTTTCCAAAAGAGTTCCATTGCTTTTTCAAGTATTAATTTTTCATCAAATAATTTTACTTTGGGCATAATTTATTTTTATATTGCTAATTCAACAGCACTTTCTGCGTGGATTTTTGTAGTGTTAAATATAGGAATATCAACATCATTCTGTTTTATTAGTAATGGTATTTCAGTACATCCCAAAATTACACCTTCTGCCCCATTCATTTCTAAGTCTTTAATTATTTTCTTATAGGTGTTTTTTGAACTTTCTAAAAATTTTCCGTGAACCAATTCTTCGTAAATTATTTGATGAACAATATCTCTATCTTTTTCATCTGGTATGATTACTTCTATTCCTAAATTATTAATAATCTCTTTGTAGAAGTCTTTTTCCATTGTAAATTTTGTTCCTAAAAGACCTACTTTAGATATATTGTGTTTCTTGATTTCTAAACCTGTTGCCTCAGCAATATGAAGAAATGGAATAGAAATATTTTTTTTTATTTCCTCACTACATAAATGCATCGTATTGGTACATAAAACTATAATATCTGAATTCGCATTTTGCAACTGTAGTGCCGCATTAATCATTTTATTATTTAAACCATCCCAATCATTCTTATGTTGTAATGTTTCAATTTCAGCAAAATCAACTGAGACCATCACAATTTTTGCGGAATGAAAACCTCCTAACAGTTCTCTTACTTTCAAATTAATCAATTCATAATATACGGCAGAGGATTCCCAACTCATACCGCCAATTAAACCTATTGTTTTCATAATTCTTGCTATTATTATATTTGAGGACAGTTTTAAAACTGCCCTCAAATATAATCAATTCGGAACGATAAGTCCAAATATAATCAAAAAATATTAATTGCTAAAATGACTACTAACGATCGTGAAAGGATGAAAACCAGGTGTAGCGTTGCTAAAAGCAAGACCTAATTTTGGGGCATTCCCAGATTGCAATCGTTCAACCATTGTATTTAATGCTGCTTGATTTGTCCATTGCGAATAGTTGACAACATAATCATTATCCATACTTTCGTGAACAGTTGAAGAAATAAAACCTGCTTGTGTTACTAATTCATCTGCTAAAGCAGTTTTTAATAATTGTGTCAATTCTGTTTGACTGACACCATCAATTGGCTTCAAAACATTTACAATAGTTAATATTTCGTTCTTATAATCAATATAAACTTTCTTATTATTATCCGACTTGTATTGAGCCGTAACTTGAAACGGATGATAATCAGGACTACTTAA
>DOIV01000115.1:2175-4120 GCA_003511845.1 Flavobacteriaceae bacterium
GAATAATTGATAATATACTCATTATCCATACTACTATGTACGTTTGAAGATATATAACCTTGTTGCTTACTCATTGTTTCATCAATTCCTTCTTTTAATAAAGTAAGTACATTGATTTTGTCGCTTGTATTTGGCGTCATAATATTAATTACCGTTAATAAATTTGGATTGGTTATTAACGCTACTTTTTTCTCTACTACTATTGTTTCTTCTTCATCTTTTTTACAAGATGACATTCCGATAATTACCAATAATAATAGTACTAATAAATTACTTTTTTTCATTGTTTTGTTATTTAAAATTTAATTAATTATTTCTCTAAAAGAAATTTTGCGTTAATACTCATTCTTACATCATCTCCTAAAACTAAATCACCTGCTGCATTTGTTTTATTAAACGAAACTCCATAATCTTGTCGATTTACAGTAAAATTAACTTTCCATAAACTATAAGTTTGTCCATAAGCATCCTGTGTTTCTCCTAAATACTTTGCATTTGCAACAATCGTTTTAGATATTCCTTTCATTGTTAAACTTCCAGTAATATTAAATTGATTATTTAATACTTTTTTAAAGTTAGTACTTTCAAATATTATTGTAGGAAATTTTTCAGCATCAAAAAAGTCAGGGGCTTTTAAATGTCCGTCTCTTTTTTTATTGTCTGTATTAATACTATTCACTTCGGCTGTTACTTTAATTTTCCCATCTTTAAAGTTTTTATCTGAATAAGTAAAACTTCCTGTTGATTGGGTAAATCTTCCAGAAACTTCGGATATTTTAAGATAATCTACTTCAAAGTTGATATTAGAATGAACAACATCCCATTTATACGTTTTTGTTTGTGCATTAGAAATTTGACTTATTCCTAAAATTGCTAATACTAAAATTATATATTTCATTTTTTTAAATTTTTATAGTTAATAATTATGATAATAATGGGTTTATATTTATGCCACCATCAATATTGTATTCACCACCAGTAATAAATGATGCTTCATCTGACGCAAGAAAACAAACCAAGTTTGCAACATCTTCAGGCTGTCCAAATCGCTTTAGTGGAATTCTATTTTGCATTGCTTCTGCAAATCCTTTCAATTGATCTTCAGGCATACCTGTTTTTTCAAAAATGGGTGTAGCAATTGGACCGGGATTAATAGAATTTATTCTTATTTTTCTTGGTGCCAACTCTGTAGCCGCAGTTCGTGTATAAGAATTTAAAGCCGCTTTTGAAGCCGCATAAACAGCAGTATTTGGCATTCCTGTATAAGCATTTACTGACGATAAATTAATAATAGACGAACCGTCTTTTAGAATAGGTAAAAACTTTTCAATGGTGAACAAAGCACCTTTAAAGTTAATTCCCATTTGATTATCAAACATTTCCTCAGAAATTTGACCTATAGGTGCAGGAGCAAAAATTCCAGCATTAACAAATAGAATATCTACTTTTCCAAATTGACTTTCTACATTGGAAACTAAATTATCCATTGCATTTAAGTCTTTTACATCAGCAACAAATCCAGTAACTCCTAATTCTTTCGAAGCCGTTTCTACTTTTTCAGTTGACCTACCAGTAATAATAACATTCGCACCTCTTTCTTTTAATTTCTTGGCTGATGCATAACCAATACCGCTATTACCTCCAGTAACTACAGCAATTTTTCCATTTAAATCTCTCATTTTTTATGATTTTAATTTGTTAATAAATATCAGAACGTTCGTTCTGTTTGCAAACATACAAATAGCGGAACGATAATTCCAAATAAAAATGAAGAAAAATGAAGAAGAATTATAAATAGATGAAAACAAGTAAGCCAGCAGCTAACAAAATGTAAACGTAATTGCGGGTTTTGTGATAATATCAAAGTTGTTTTTATTAAAAAAGTTTGTGGTTAACCAAAAGTTTTGTAATTTTATAACGGCTACTAACCATACAAGTAGCCGTT
>DOIV01000019.1:0-902 GCA_003511845.1 Flavobacteriaceae bacterium
GCTTTTTTACAAGAAGCAGCAGTGATATTAAAAAATGAAAAGCTAAAAGAATTGTCAACTGAAATTACAGAAATAGGTAATTCTTGGCGAGATTTTGCTTTAGATGCTTCGCGTATTTACAAAAATAGAAGCCCAGAAATAGATGCTTATAATAAAGTAGCCGATCAGTTGGTAGCTTTGTCGCATAGAGAAGAGGAATTCTTTAAAAAATTAAGAAAAGCGATATAAATATAAATGAGTCAAACGGTTATCCATATTGAAAATGTTTCTAAACAATATAAAACAGCTGATTTTTTTTCTATTAATCAATTGAGTTTAGACATCAATCAAGGTGAAATATACGGTTTGCTTGGGCCAAACGGAGCAGGGAAAACAACCTTAATTTCTATGCTTTGCGGATTGCTAAAACCAACTTCAGGATCTATTGAAATCAACGGATTGACTTTTAAAAAAGATGCTAAAAAAATAAAACAAGCCATTGGGGTTGTTCCTCAAGAATATGCACTCTATCCTACATTAACAGCCCATGAAAATTTGATGTATTTCGGTGCGATGTATGGTTTGTCTAGTGCAGATTTAAAGAAAAAAGTGCCAGAAAGCCTTGAGCAATTAGGCTTGGGAAAATTTGCTCATAAAAAAATAAACACTTTTTCAGGCGGAATGAAACGGAGGGTGAATTTAATTGCAGGAATTTTGCATCAGCCTAAAATATTGTTTTTAGATGAGCCTACTGTAGGCGTTGATGTACAATCAAAAAATGTTATTATTGAGCATTTAAAATCGCTAAATAAAAACGGAACTACAATTATTTATACCTCACATCATTTAACAGAAGCTCAAAAATTTTGTACTCAAGTTGCAATCATAGATCAAGGAAAAATTATTACTATTGGGACACCAGA
>DOIV01000019.1:1290-2620 GCA_003511845.1 Flavobacteriaceae bacterium
TTAACAGGTGCAGCCTTAAGAGATTATGCGTAAATTAATAAGCTCTACATATAAAGAAATGCTATTGCTGTCAAGAGATATAGGCGGTTTGGTGATTCTTTTTGTAATGCCTTTGGTCTTAATAATTACCATTACGTTAATTCAAGATGGTTCTTTCAAAACGATAAATAATACTAAAGTCCCAATACTTTTTGTAGACAATGATAAAGGTACTATTTCTAAAGAAATTTTAAAAAACCTGAATCAAAGTGATGCTTTTGAAATCATAACTCAACAAGACAATACTCTTATTACAGAAATATCAGCAAAAGCTTCTGTTTTAAAAGGGAACTATCAATTGGCAGTTGTAATTCCGAAGAATTTAAGTGTTGATTTACAGAAAAAAGTAACTCAAAATGTATCAAAAATTTTAAGTGAATTTGGTGTTGAAGAAGATAGTATTGCTACAGAAGAGCCTATCATAGCAAAAGAAATTAACTTATATTTTGACCCTGCAGTTCAGAAATCATTTAAAAATGCGGTCATTAATAATATAGATAAAATGATTTCAAAAATTGAATCAAAATCTATTTATGAAGCTTTTCAAGAAGAGTTAAGTGAGGATAGTTATGAGGATAATCCTTTATTAGATACAACCAATTTTGTTTCCTTTAAAGAAATTAATCCTAAAGAAGGTGAAGCAGTAGCAACTATTCCAAATTCTACACAGCATAATGTACCAGCTTGGACGCTGTTTGCCATATTTTTTATCGTAATTCCTTTATCTATCAATATTGTAAAAGAAAAAAATCAAGGCACTTTTGTGCGTCTACGTACAAATCCTGTGTCATATTTAACGGTCTTAGGAGGTAAAACAATTACCTATCTTATTGTATGTTTATTGCAATTTTTATTAATGTTAGCCGTAGGTGTTTATGTATTGCCTTATCTAGGGTTACCAGCATTACATGTTGGTTCTAATTTTGTTACCTTGTTTGTAGTTGCATTATTTTCTGGCTTGGCTGCGATTGGCTTCGGAATTTTATTAGGGACAGTATCTTCAACGCCAGAACAGTCAGCACCATTTGGAGCAACATCAGTAGTTATTTTAGCAGCCATTGGTGGCGTGTGGGTTCCTGTATTTTTAATGCCTAAATTTATGCAACTCGTTTCAAAAATATCACCAATGAATTGGGGCTTAAATGCATTTTACGATGTCTTTTTAAGACAAGGTGGTGTTATTGAAATATTGCCTGAAATAGGTTTGTTATTCCTGTTTTTTATAGTTACAGTAGCCATTTCAGTAATTTATGATAAAAATAAAAGAGCAGTATGAGTGAAATTAGTTTTA
>DOIV01000019.1:3000-3263 GCA_003511845.1 Flavobacteriaceae bacterium
ATTATATTACCTATTTTGAAGATGGGAGAGAGGCTTTTGGTAGGGAACATGGTATTTCGTATTTAGATGTGCAGGCTAGCGGATTTGTAACACCAATTATCAAATCTACTTGTGAACATAAACTGCCATTACGTTATGGAGATATAGCAACGATTGAAACAACTTATGTTAATTCTCCTGCTGCAAAAATGATTTTTAAATATAAGATATACAATCCACAAGGCGATTTGGTTTGTACAGGCGAAACTATTCAGGTTTTTGTT
>DOIV01000244.1 GCA_003511845.1 Flavobacteriaceae bacterium
GTTGGCAATAAGCTGAAAAAACAGAAAAATCAATATGGATACAGGAGACTTATCAGAAGAAACATATCGAGCAATAATGATTGAATCTGAAAATTTTAATCACGATTTGACTTTGCAATTTGGGCTTTTGTCGGGAGAATGTAAAGATGAAGAGGAATTTATAGCAAAATCTCTAAATCTAATTGAAGAAATGAAAGAATATGATGAAATAGACCTTGACGATATGTTTTTTGGTAATCCACCAAAAATAAAAGAATTTCATATCATTCTGGGAATGATAACCGAAAACATTGTTGAAGTAAAGAAAATTCCACCAGAAAAAAAAGAATATTTTTATGGATAAAAAAGAAATTAAAGAAAGAGAAAAGAAACTGTTAGAAATGACAGGGATATTTTGCTCGCAAAAATTAGATGATGATTATTTTCAATTGTGTGAGAAACTAATCAAAAAAATGGGAAGGAAACGAGATGTTCCTTTTAAAAGAGGTAAACTGGAAATTTGGGCAGCAGCAGTTATATACGCCATTGGCTCAATTAATTTTCTATTTGACAAATCTTTTGAACCATATATGACCGCCCAACAAATAAGTGATGATTTTGGAACGAAAAATTCAACAGTTTCAAATAAAGCTGGACAAATAAGAGAAATGTTCAAATTAAAAATGTTTGATAATGAATTTTCCACTAATCAAATGAATGAAACAAATCCATTTAATGACTTAGTAATGGTTGACGGATTAATAGTTCCTATATCTTCAATTCCTGAAAATTTGCAAGAATTGGTTAAAAAAGAAAGAGCAGAAGGTAGAGATATTGAATTTACAACTGAAAGAGAATAAAGCCTATTGCCAACAAAAAATATAGTGCATTTGGCAGATAGTACTAATAATGAAGATTATAGTAATAAATAAACATACTGGAAAATTGAAAATTTGGAGCGTTGAAATGCCAAACGCACCATATTCAAACCGTTGCCGTACATTAAAAAACGAACAGAAATCAACCTATGGATTTTTATAGAAAAACTACTTTAGGACTATTTGATAGTTCTCAAAAATCATTCATTATTCCAGTTTATCAGAGAGCATACTCTTGGGAGAAAGAACAATGGGAGACTTTTTTAAATGATTTAATAGAACAAATAGAAGGTCATAATAATTACTTTTTTGGGAACATCCTTTTGGAAACATTAAAAAAGGATACAAAATATGAAATTATTGACGGACAACAAAGAATTACTACATTAACCATATTTATTCGTTCAATTCTTAATGTCTTAAAGAAACGTAAGGATGAAGATATATTAAAGGAATTTGACTTTCAAACAAAGGAAAGTATATACTTGAAAAATGGCGGTAATATAAAACTTCGACCTGTTGAATACGACAGAGCCTGTTATGACGCAATAATAATTGACAACAAAAGTAACTTTGAAACTAATACACTTTCTCAAGACCGAATAAAAAAATCAAAAAAATTCTTTGAAAATGAACTTGATAAATTACCAACCAATAAGGTGCTTAGGGTTTTAGAAAAAATCGAAACAACAGATTTAACGGTTATCGAACTTGAAGGCAAAAAAGATTCTGCATTAATGTTTGAACTTGAAAATAATAGGGGGAAAGATTTGACAAATATGGAAAAAATAAAATCCTATTTTATGTATCAAATGTATGTTTATAGCGACCCCGAAGAAGTAGAGTCAAACATTGAAAATGTATCAAATATATTTAAACACATTTATCTAATCATAAACGATTTCAAAAAACTTAATGAAGATAGTGTTTTAATCTATCACAATAACGCATACATAAAAGGCTATAGTTATAGGACATTAGAAGACGTAAAGGAAGTTTTTAAAAAATCAATTGATAAAATAGAGTGGATAAAAGGTTATATAACAGAACTTCACACGTCTTTTTCAAATATGAAAAAATATGAAAATTCGAAGAACAATTATGCTCTCAAATTAGGCGAATTAAATGCACCTGCATATGTTTATCCTTTTATTATCAAAGGTTATAAGTTTTTCGGAGATGATGAAGGGAAACTTAATACACTATTTAATTTACTTGAAATATTGACATTTAGAGCGAAACTAATTAATAGTAGAGCAAATATTCAAGAAAGGCTAAATTCAATATTGCTTAACTTCAAGGGAAATTTAACAAGTTTAGTTATAAAAGTAAAAAATAAACTTAATGAAACTTGGTATTGGGGAGATAATAATGTTAAGAATTATTTGAATGGTGCAATGTACGGAAATAAAGTATTGAATTATTTATTATGGCAATATGAAAATTCAATTCAAAACAAGGGTTATAGTATTAAAAATTTCTCAATTGAAAATTAACAAATAGAGCATATATCCCCTCAAACCCCAACGAATGGAGAACCTTTAGAGACTGGATATGAAGTTGATGAAAACAATGAATATTCAGAAGAATTTATAACAAATACGATTAATAGTTTGGGTAATTTAATGCTTATTTCAGGTTCACATAATGCTGCAATTGGAAACAAACCATTTTCTGATAAAGTTATGTCTTACAATCAAAACCCTCTTTTAAATCAACAAGCGGAAATAAAAGACTATGCAATTAATGAAAACGAACATTTAGTTTGGAAGTCAGAGTCAATAACAAAAAGGCATAATTATATTCTCAAATTTGCAACAAGGATATGGAATTTTGATAATATCAGTTTAGAGCATTTAAAAGATGAAATTGAAGATAATAAAACTGAAAATATCTTAAAAGCAGAAAACGAGATTCCCAAAATAAGTAAAACACAACCAAAAAATAACGGTAAATTAATAATAGAATTGAACCCTCATTTAGAATCTGAATTCAAACAACTTTTACTTGAAAGAAAACAAGCATATATTACGACATACTATGAGAATGGAACATCGGAAAAACGAATTTGGAAAGCAAATAGTTTTAAAGAGAGTTCTGGAGTAATGGGGAATTTACGGTCAAGACCCGAATTTAGAAATGGAAAATGGCAGGAAAATGGGATTGAAAAAGTTAATGTATCTATAGAGAATAACGAATAAAAAATAACGAAATGGCAACAATGTATATAGTGCATACCTTCCTATCGTCAGGTACGACACCATATACTTAACGTAACAATCACTATTCCTCTT
>DOIV01000124.1:0-1724 GCA_003511845.1 Flavobacteriaceae bacterium
ATAGTGCAACTTCAGCTTTTACCACCTTATGTTTAGCAATTTTAATATCATTCCCTTTTGCATCTTTCATTACATTGCCATTCCCATCTAATTTATATTGATAGCCATCTTGTACTTTTGCTTCTTGTGGCACGGTTTGTTGAGATGTTTTTTCATGTTGAAAAGTTAGTTTGTTCAGTACAATATCAACTTGATAATTATACTGAATTCCTTTTTCTTTCTTGTTGTGATATAAAACCCACGGATTATTAAAGTTTGTGGAATTAATTGCAGAAAAATCTTTGATGCTATCGTTAGAAATAGCTTTTTCATTATTTTTAAGTGATACATATACAAAATTACTCCCTTTATTCTTTGCCTTTTTTTGTAATGCATCTAAATCTGTTCTATACGTAGGGTCAATATAGGTTAAATTTTCAAGATGTTTGTATGCAGTTCTTGCATCTAACTGATTTCCTTTCATTTTATCAATTGCACTTTTATACAAAGCGGTAGAATAATTATTCTTTGAAATTTTTACCTTTTTGGTATAATCATCAAAATCAAAAGAGACTTCATTACCTTCAAAATACAAGGGCTGTAGAGCTTTTACTTCATCTTGTCGAATATCTAAATTCAAATATTTACCATAAATTTTTTTAAGATTTCCTGGTGTTTTATTTTTTTGTAGCGTTTTTATTATGCCTAAATCTTCAACTGCCGCCTTTATAAAAGCTTCCTTTAATAGAGGAATTTGCTTTTGAAAAGATTTTTTTGTTTTGTCTTTATTTAATTTTGCAATAGAGGTTTTAAAAGCTTCAATATAATTTCCTGATTTGATATAATTTGTGGTTTTTTGCGTACCTCCACATGATACTATAGAAATGGCTATAATAATGAGTAATATATTCTTCATAATAAAAGTTGATTAATAGTTATTACAAAGTTAGTGTTTTAATTTATATCAAATTGTTGTACAGTTTAATTGCGTTAACATTACCTAAAACATCTATTCTAATGCTGGTAATACTTTACCTGTACAATCACCAAAACCAATACGAACTTCATTGTTTTCACAATAGTCTTTCATAATCACAGTATCTCCATCATTTATAAACTTACGTTCAGAACCATCCTTTAGCTTTATTGGGTTTTGTCCTCTCCAAGTTAACTCTAACATAGAGCCATAGCTATCTTTTGTTGGGCCAGAAATTGTGCCTGACCCCATCATATCACCTGCTCTTACATTACACCCGTTACTTGTATGATGTGTAAGTTTCTGAACCATTGTCCAGTACATGTATTTAAAGTTAGAATGACTTACCAATGTCTCTTCTTTGTTCTCTGGTTGAATAAAAGCTTGTAAGTGTATATCATAACTCTTTTTACCACTTTGTTTTAAATAAGGTAAAGGTTTGGGTTCTTGTTTTGGGCTTTCAACTTTAAAAGGTTTTAAGGCGTCTAAAGTTACTATCCATGGTGAAATAGTAGAAGCAAAACTTTTTCCTAAAAATGGGCCAAGCGGAGCATATTCCCATCCTTGAATATCTCTTGCACTCCAATCGTTGAATAACACCAATCCGAAAATATAATTTTGTGCATCTTCAATGGCAATAGATTCTCCTAAATGATTAACGTCTGTAGTAATAAACGCCATTTCTAATTCAAAATCTAGTAATCGTGAAGGTCCGAAATTCGGAGTATTACTACCTTCTGGAGGTCTTGATTGACTAATAGGTGTTCTA
>DOIV01000124.1:2085-3187 GCA_003511845.1 Flavobacteriaceae bacterium
TCTAAAAAGACTTCCTACATTGGTAGCATGTTCTTTACTTGCATAAAAATCAATATAATCACCAATGTTTACAGGTAATTGCATTTCAACTTCATCTATTGTAAAGATGATTTTACCTCTGTGAGCAGAATTTTCTCTTAAAGTTGTATTGGTAGCATCAAAAATATCTGCAATTTTATTTCTTACCAAACGCCAAGTTATTCTTCCATCTGCAATAAAGTCATTCAATGTGTCTTGTAAGAAAATATCATCGGTTAATGGAATTTCATCAAAATAGCCTAATTGATGTAAAGCACCTAAATCAATGGCATAGTCACCAATTCTTGTTCCAATAGTAATGATATCATCTCGAGTTAGAAAAACTCCAAAAGGAATATTTTGAATTGGAAAATCAGAATTTTATTCAACAGTTAGCCAAGTTTTTCTATTAGGATTATTTGCAGTTATTTTCATGTTTATAAATTTTAATTCAAATGTAAATGTTTCTACGTATATAAAAAATGAAATTAGTATTTTTGAATTCATTTTAACAAATTGATGACATTAATTGACTATGGATACCATTTTAGATAAGAGTACCTCTGATATTTTGATTCAAAGAGTCCGTAATTTGACAAAATTTTCAGAAGCAAGATGGGGAAAGATGAATATTGTACAGATGTTAGAACATTGTAACGATTCTTCAAAGATGGCCATAGGTACTAAAAAAATGAAGCGTATGTTTTTAGGAAGGATTTTTGGTAAAATGATTTTAAAGAAAGTTCTTAAAAATGACAAGCCTCTTAAAAAAAACTCTCCAACTGTGCCAGAGCTTATTAGTGCTGGTAAAAATGAGTTTAAAACAGAAAAAGAGGATTTTATACGTGTCTTATCTACATTAGGAATGATGAAAATTGAAGATTTTAATGGAAGAATACACCCTTTTTTTGGTGAAATGACTGGTAAAGAATGGGGAGTATTAATGTACAAACATTTTAATCATCATTTAGTGCAATTTGGAGTATAATTAAACTACACAATCTTATAAATTAAAAATACAAATAAAAATGCAAAGAGATCAACAAATTTTTGACCTTATTGAAGAGGAAAAACAAAGACAAAT
>DOIV01000124.1:3577-9182 GCA_003511845.1 Flavobacteriaceae bacterium
GCAGCTGGGTCTGTATTGACCAATAAATATGCTGAAGGCTATCCAAATAAAAGGTATTATGGAGGGTGTGAAGTTGTTGATGTAGTTGAACAATTGGCTATAGACAGGGCAAAAGCTTTATTTGGTGCAGCATATGTGAATGTACAACCTCACTCAGGTTCTCAAGCAAATTCTGCAGTACTTTTTGCTTTAATAAAACCAGGAGATAAAATTTTAGGATTTGACTTATCGCATGGAGGGCATCTAACTCATGGCTCTCCTGTAAATTTTTCAGGTACCTTGTATAAAACTTCTTTTTATGGTGTTGAAAAGGAAACAGGAGTATTGAATTATGATAAAATTCAAAAAACAGCTGAAAAAGAGCAGCCAAAATTAATTATTGCTGGTGCTTCGGCTTATTCTAGAGATATAGATTTTAAACGTTTTAGAGCTATTGCTGATAGTATAGGTGCATTGTTAATGGCTGATATTGCTCATCCTGCAGGTTTGATTGCTAAAGGAATTTTAAATGATCCTATGCCACATTGCCATGTAGTAACCACCACAACACATAAAACTTTACGAGGCCCAAGAGGAGGGATGATTATGATGGGTCAAGATTTTGAAAACCCTTGGGGAATTACACTAAAAAGTGGAAAGCCAAAAATGATGTCTTCATTTTTAAACTCTGCCGTTTTTCCAGGCAATCAAGGTGGACCTTTAGAACATATCATTGCCGCTAAAGCTATTGCTTTTGGAGAAGCACTAACGGATGAGTTTTTACATTATCAAATTCAAGTAAAAAAGAATGCTGCTGCTTTAGCTGAAGCATTTGTTGCTAAAAAATATGATATCATTTCTGGAGGAACTGATAACCATATGATGTTAATAGATCTTCGTAATAAAAATATTACTGGTAAAGAAGCTGAAAATGCATTAGTAAAAGCAGATATTACTGTAAATAAGAATATGGTACCATTTGATGATAAATCACCATTTGTGACTTCTGGTATTCGTATTGGTTCTGCGGCAGTTTCCACTCGTGGACTTAAAGAAAATGACATGTCGACTATTGTCGAATTAATTGATGAAGTTATTTGTAATTATGAAAATGAAACTATTTTAGAAAGTGTTGCTAAAAAAGTAAATGATATGATGGAAAAAAGACCTTTGTTTGTTGTGTAAATATTACTCCTTAAATATTAATTAAAGGTGTTACCTGTTATTAAAAATAGAAAAAAGCCTGTCGACGATAGGCTTTTTTATGAAATAAATTGAACTCAAATAATATTTAGAATATCTTTTTAATTACTCTAAGTTTATGAGTGTGCTTATTTAAATCAGCATTGTAGATACCACTATGGTCTAGTCTGTCAATACGCACTTTTCCACTTGCATGAATAATATGATGATTTGCTAAAATAATACCCACATGAATAATCTGTCCTTCATTGTCATCAAAGAATGCTAAGTCTCCAGGATCTGATTCTTCAATAAAACTTAGGACTTCACCTTGAGTAGCTTGTTGAGAAGCACTTCTAAGTAAATGATAACCATTAAGCATATAAACCATTTGTGTAAACCCTGAACTATCTATACCAAAAGGTGTTTTTCCTCCCCTTAAAAACGGAGCGTTTAAATAGGTGAAAGCAGCGTTTATAATTGATTTTTTTGATGATTTATTTCCAGAAATACGTCCATTAAAAGATAGTTTTTTATTTTTTATTTCAAACGAATTTTTAGTATAAAAAGGCAACCTACTTCCGAGAATTATTGGAAATAAATTATGCTGTTCATCTTCAATAAAATCAATAAATTCATTAGAGACAATACGATCAGTTTTTGCAAGTAGATCAAAATATTCTTTAGAAATTTCAATATGTTGTTTTGCGTCTATCCAACCTTCACAATTGTCATAATTTAATTTAATTTTCAACCATTTCTTATTCTCTTGTAGCACTTTATAATGTTCTCCAAATAACACTTGAGAAATGAGTTCACTTGCATTGTCAGATGCTTCATAAAGTGGAATAGTGCTTAGGTTACAAATACCGTATTTCATTAAATACGCTTTTTAATTATTTTGGATAATGATTGCACTTGCTCCACCGCCACCATTACAAATAGCAGCTGCCCCTAAATTACCATTATTTTGTTTCAACACATTAATTAATGTCACTACAATCCTAGCTCCAGAGCATCCTAAAGGATGACCCAAAGAAACTGCACCTCCATTTACATTTACTTTATTACTATTAAGGCCTAATAATTTTGTATTGGCAAGGCCTACCACAGAAAAAGCTTCGTTAAATTCAAAATAATCAATGTTGTCTATGGTAATATTTGCCTTTGATAATGCTTTGGGTAAAGCTTTTGCAGGTGCTATCGTAAACCATTCTGGTTCTAAAGCGGCATCAGCATAACCTTTGATAGTTGCTAAAGGTTTTAAGTTTAATTCTAGAGCTTTTTCCTTACTCATCAAAACTAAAGCTGCAGCACCGTCATTTAATGTTGAAGCATTTGCAGCCGTTACTGTACCTTCTTTATTGAATACGGGACGCAATGTTGGAATTTTATCTATCTTTACATTTTTATATTCCTCATCTTCACTAACTATAATTGGTTCACCTCTTCGTTGTGGTACTTCAACTGGAACAATTTCCTCTTTAAAATTACCTGATGCCCATGCCTTAGTAGATCTATTGTAGGACTCAATTGCGAAAGCATCTTGATCTTCTCTAGTAAAATGATGTTCAGTAGCACATAAATCAGCACAATTTCCCATGTGCTTATCATCATAAACGTTGGTTAATCCATCTTTAACCAAACCATCAATAAGATTGATGTTTCCTAATTTATGTCCATTTCTAGCATTGAGATAATGTGGTACAGAAGACATGTTTTCCATACCTCCAGCAACAATAATTTCAGCATCACCACATTGAATAGCTTGAGCAGCTTGCATGATAGCTTTCATACCTGATGCACAAACTTTATTAATTGTTGTGCAGGGTGTGTCTTCTGATAAACCAGCAAAAATTGCTGCTTGTCTAGCAGGTGCTTGCCCTAAATTTGCTTGTAAAACACTACCCATCAACACTTCATCAACACTCTTAGGGTCTAAATTTATTCTTTCTAAAGCAGCTTTAATAGCAATTGCACCAAGTTTTGTTGCAGGTATGCTTGATAAAGAGCCTAAAAAACTACCTATAGGTGTTCTTACGGCAGAAACAATGACAACTTCTTTCATTTTATTAGTATTATTGATTATGACTGCGAATTTAAAGAATATTTAATCAATAAGAATACAGGTTTTAATAAAAATCGTACATTTATATAAATATTTTCATTGTAAAATTTACTTAGATATTAAATTTCAAATATATTTCTTCACGTCTTGATTTGAAAAATAAACATCACAAGACTTATGATAAAATTACAAAAGAAATTGTAATCATAATTTATTTTTTTACATTGCATCAACTTGAATAAAATCAAAATCAATGAGTAAATTCAACCTGAGAAATTTTTTAAATAAATTATATAAAAACCACTCCTTATTATATAAGGCTACTCTTTTTATTCTTACAACTTTTGCTATTGTTTATTTATTTCCAAAAGGGGCTCATTTTAAATATGAATTTCAAAAAGGAAAGCCTTGGCAATATGAAAACTTATATGCTCCTTTTGATTTTGCTGTTCAAAAATCCAATCAAAAAATTGAAGAAGAAAAGCAAAATATAATTTTAGCTAAAAAGCTGTATTTTTCATATAATAATAAGATCTCAAATAGTTCAAAAGAAAATTTCATTAATATAATTTCTAAAAATTTACAAGACTCAACCTTAGTTAATTATAACAGTAATAAAATTATTAAATTTTCTAAAGGATTGGTTGATGAAATATATTTGAAAGGTTATCTTGATAAAAATGATATAAATAAAGCAGAAAAGAAGCAATTAATTGCCTTAAGAAAAGGTAATATTATTAGAGATGTTATTTTTGATAATTTTATTAGATCAGTCAATATAGATGAGTTTTTAACTCGTAAATTTAAAAACTCAAAATACGCAACTTTAAAAGAATATTTCTCAAAAACATTAGACAATACCTTAGAACCAAATGTGTTTTTTGATCATAAATTAACAGAAAAAATCATACAAGAGGGATTAAATAAAATTTCTTATACGGAGGGTCTAATTTCTGAAAATGAAAGAATTATATCTAAAGGAGATGTTGTTGAAGGTAATAAATTTAGAATATTAAATTCTTTACAGAAAGAGTATGAGTCACAGGTTTGGAATAAATCAAATTATTATTGGATAGTATTCGGTTATGTTATATTAGTGGCATTGGCATTATTAATGCTATTCCTTTTTTTACAAAAATATAGAAATTCTATATTTGAAAATAACACAAAAGTTACTTTTATATTCTTTAATATATTTTTAGTAGTATTAAGTGTTACACTTGTTGTAAAATATAATGTGAATTATTTATATGTTGTTCCATTACCAATCTTACCAATTATTCTTAAAGCTTTTTTTGATGCACGTTTAGGTTTGTTTACACATGTTTTGACCGTTTTATTACTTGGTTTTATTGTACCTAATAGTTTTGAATTTATTTTTTTACAAATTATTGCAGGTATTATTACTATTTTAACTGTTTCAGAACTACATAGGCGAGCTAATTTATTCATATCAATAAGTCAAATTACATTGGTCTACATGGTTGCTTATTTAGCTTTTTATATTATCCAAGAAGGAGATGTTCTAAAAATTAATTGGGAGTATTTTATTTTATTTGCTTTAAATGGGGTTTTATCTTTCTTATCATTATTTTTAATTTTAGTGTATGAAAAAACTTTTGGTTTGGTATCAGATGTGTCATTATTAGAATTGTCAAATACCAATTCAAAATTATTAAGAGAATTAGCAGAAAAAGCACCAGGAACTTTTCAACATTCTTTGCAAGTAGCTAATTTGGCTGAAGCATCAGCAAATGAAATTGGTGCAAATGCAATGTTGGTCCGTACAGGAGCATTATATCACGATATTGGTAAAATGTTAAATCCAAAATACTTTACTGAAAATCAAATGACTAGTGTAAACCCTCATAATGAGCTTTCACCTAAGGATAGTGCTGAAATTATAATCAATCATGTTATTGATGGGATTGAATTGGCTAAAAAGAATAGATTACCAGATAGGATTATTGACTTTATTAGAACACATCACGGTACTTCATTGGTTTATTATTTTTATAAGCAACAAGAAACGAATAACCCAAATGATTTAGATGCAAAGAAATTTAAATACAAAGGACCAATTCCTTTTTCTAAAGAAACAGCCATTTTAATGATGTGTGATGCTGCAGAAGCTGCTTCAAAGAGTTTAAAGGAACCAAGTGCACAGCTTATTGATGATTTGATTGAGAAAATTGTTACTGGACAAATGGAAAATGGTCAGTTTATGAATGCTGATATCACTTTTAAAGAAATTCAAATAATAAAAAAAGTAATTAAAAAGAAGCTGAATGGTATTTACCATTTACGGATAGAGTACCCTGAGTAATAGGGATTGCTAAATTAATCATTCAGGAAATGATGTTTTTTAACTTATAT
>DOIV01000172.1 GCA_003511845.1 Flavobacteriaceae bacterium
AAAGCGATTGTTTATCCTAATCCTTTTAAAGAACAAGCTACTATTAAAATAAGTAACAATAAAAATGTGATTTACACATTAAAATTATACAATGATTTGGGGCAAAAAGTGAAAACGATTTCTAATATTTCAGGTACTCAAATTAGAATCAATCGCGGAAATTTAAAAAGCGGTGTATATTTCTTTCAAATTCTTTATGGTGGTAAAACCTATACAGAAGGAAGGCTAATGATTAACTAGTTTTAAAGTTAACAACCTTGTTATAAAATAAAAAGTTTCTTTCTCTAAAAGTAAGAAGCTTTTTTTATTTTTGACAAAATAATAGTTTCTTCCTCCCGACACATCGGGATGGGAAGACGGAAGATGGGCTTATGAAACAATATTTAGACTTAGTAAAACACGTTTTAGAAAACGGAAACGAAAAAGGAGATCGTACAGGTACTGGTACAAAAAGTGTATTTGGATATCAAATGCGATTTGATTTAAGTAAAGGTTTCCCAATGGTAACCACAAAAAAATTACATTTAAAATCGATTATTTATGAATTGCTTTGGTTTATAAATGGCGATACCAATATCAAATATTTGCAAGATAATGGCGTGCGAATTTGGAATGATTGGGCTGATGAAAATGGCAACTTAGGTCCTGTTTACGGACATCAATGGCGTAATTGGAATAGCGATGAAATAGATCAATTGACTGATGTTATTGAAACTCTAAAAACCAACCCGAACAGCAGAAGAATGTTAGTTTCAGCTTGGAATCCATCTGTCTTACCAGACACTTCTATTTCATTTAGTGAGAATGTTGCCAATGGTAAAGCAGCTTTACCTCCTTGTCATGCTTTTTTCCAATTCTACGTTTCAGACGGCAAATTATCATGCCAATTGTATCAACGTAGTGCAGATATCTTTTTAGGCGTACCTTTTAATATTGCTTCTTATGCCTTATTTACCATGATGGTGGCTCAAGTTTGTGGTTATGAAGCAGGTGATTTTATCCACACCTTTGGTGATGCACATATCTATAATAATCATCAAGAGCAATTCGAATTACAATTATCAAGAGAGTTAAGACCTTTACCAAAAATGGTTTTAAACCCTAAAATAAAAGATATAACCGATTTTAAATTTGAAGATTTTACCTTAGAAGACTATAATCCGCATCCTCATATTAGAGGAATAGTGGCGGTTTAATTAAAATTTAAAACAATTATGAAAAAAATCACCTTACTCCTACTATTCACATTAAGCTCATTTCTATTCTTTGCTCAAGAGACAGAAACTATTGAAGAAGAAGTTATAGAAGTGGTTGAAGAAGAATCTGAACCTGAAGATATTCCTTTTGCAGTCATTGAAGATGTACCCATTTTTCCTGGCTGTGAAAAATTAGATAAAAATCTTCGAAAAATGTGTATGCAAAATCAAATATCAAAACATATTGCTTCCAATTTTAATACTTCTCTTGCAAATGAATTAGGATTATCCTCTGGTAAAAAAAGAGTATATGTAATCTTTAAAATAGATAAGAGTGGAAATATTGTTGACTTAAAAGCTAGAGGCCCGCATAAAAGATTAGAAATGGAGGCATTGAGAGTTGTTAAGTTATTACCACAAATGGTTCCAGGTAAATTACGCGGAAAACCTGTTGGAGTTAAATACACATTACCTATAATACTTTTGGTTGAAGGCGATAAAAAAAAGGAATAAATGGATACTAGCGAACAACATAAAATATACGAAAAAGCAAGGAAACGCGTAAAACAGAAGAAAAGATTGTATTTTCATTTTGTCTTATTTTTAATTGGGTCTGTTTTTTTTATCGCTTTAAATATTTTTTTCAATGTTGGTGAACAATATGGTGAGTGGTTTAAATACGCCATTGCATTATGGTTTTTTATTTTGGTACTACATTTTGTAAATGTATTTATTACCAATAAGTTTTTCGGCAAAGATTGGGAACGTATAGAAACTGAAAAACTGATGGACAAATACGAAATGAAAGTAGAAAAATTAGAAGCTGATTTGATAAAAAAAGGAGTAATTACACCTAAGGATAAGCTTTCAAATTCCCAAAAAAAAACTTAAAACCATTGATTACAATTATAGCTGCCATTGGCAAGAACAGAGAGTTAGGCAAAGACAACGACTTAATTTGGCATTTACCTAACGATTTAAAACGATTTAAAAAAGTAACCTCTGGCCATGATGTAATAATGGGTAGAAAAACTTTTGAATCATTAGGCAGACCCTTACCAAACCGTACCAATATTATCATTACCAGAAACAAAAATTATAAAGCAGAAGGTTGTATTGTCGTCAATTCACTAGAAGCTGCTCTAAACACTGCTACAGACGCTAATCCTTATATTTTAGGTGGAGGAAATATTTACAGTCAAGCCATTAAAATTGCCGATGTATTAGATTTAACCTTAGTTGATGCAGAACTAGAAGCTGATGTGTTTTTTCCAGAAATAGATACCGAAATTTGGAAAGAAACCTCTCGTGAAGATTTCAAAGCTGATGAAAAACATGAGTACAATTACAGTTTTGTAACTTTTAAGAGAAAGTAAAAAAATCAGAAAATTTTCACGATTTTATAACACTTACATTTTTGAGGCTCTCCACTTTTTTAAAGAGGGGAATGAATTTACTCCAAACTACAACTCTATTCTTAAAACTATAACCAAAATAGAGTAAAGAAAGGGGAGGTAAATATGCCATTCCCTCCGTCCTGACAAAAAAGTCAGGGCACCTCCCTTTAATAAAGGGAGGTACCGCTTCTATTCAAGGTTTGGAATATAAATTTATGACAAACCTATTTTATTTTAATTTTAAAAGGCATTCTAGCCTGCACACCTTTTAATTTAGAAAATTCTCTTAGGGTTTTGTAAATTTCGTAATTTTCTATCCCTAATTCTTCTTTTAATATTTGTTCTTTACTTGCTTTGATAAACGAAGTAGGTTTAAAAACATCTTTTAAATCTTTTTGAAATTTCGGATAATCTGCTGTTTTATAATCTGTGATATTTGCCAATTCAGCAGCTATAACGATTGCATCTTCTAAATTACCCAAACTATCAACCAGTCCATTTTCTAAAGCTTCAACGCCAGTCCACACCCTACCCTGAGCAATACTATCTACTTTTGACTCCGTCATATTTCTACCTTCAGCAACTCTACTTACAAAAACGTTATAAATATTTTCTACACCTTCAGTTGCTTGACTTCTAAAGCTGTCAGACATGGGTACATACGGACTATAACTTGATGAATTTTTATTGGTATTCACCTGTTCTGCATTGATACCAACTTCTTGTACCAAGCCACTAAAATTAGGAACAATCCCAAAAACACCTATTGAACCCGTTATTGTTGTTGGTTCTGCAACAATTTTATTTGCATTACAAGCAATATAGTAACCGCCTGAAGCGGCATAATTACCCATAGATACTACTAATGGTTTTTCAGATTTGGTCAACTCTAACTCTCTCCATATTAAATCAGATGATAATGCACTACCACCTGGAGAATTCACTCTCAATACTATGGCTTTAATTTTATCATTTTTTCTTACTTCTTGTAAAGTTTCTATTATTTTTTCTTGACCAATTGCATCTACAGTACCTTCTCCATAAATAATTTCTCCTTGAGCATAAATTACGGCAATTTTATCTTTTGCAGAAGATTTTATTCTGCCTTTCCCTAAAGCAATATAATCTGTTATGCTAATTGTATTCAATTCATCATCAAGATCAACACCTACCAATTCTTTTAATTTATTGACATATTCATCATTAAACAACTCTCCATCAATCATATTATTTTCAATTGCCAATCTCGGGTTTCTAACCAATAAACTATCTGCAATACCATTCAATTCTTCTGAAGTTTTATTTCTACTTTCAGCCACATCAACAATAATTTCATTCCAAATAGAATTTAACAAAGATGATATTTGTTCTCTATTGGCATCACTCATTTTGTTTGCCAAAAAAGGTTCAACAGCACTTTTGTATTTACCATGCCGAATAACTTCCATTTTCACACCTGATTTATCTTCAAAATCTTTATAAAAAAGCACTTCACTTGACAACCCTCTAAAATCAGTTCCACCAACAGGGTTGATAAAAATGGAATCTGCAACTGAACTCAAATAATACGATTTTTGTAAATAAAAATCTGAATAGGCTAAAATAAATTTACCAGACTCTTTAAATTCAATTAATTTATTTCTTATGGCTTGTGTTTGTGCTAAACCTGCATTTACAAATAGTGTTTTAATACTAATGCCTTTAATATCATCATCTGTTTTCGCATTTTCAATAGCATTTAGTATTTTTTGCAAGCCTAAAGTGCCATCACTTCCAATAAAAATTTCAGCTAAGGGATCAGTATCTTTTGGAGCATAGTCTCTGACTCTATTTTCAAAATTCAACTCTAACACAGAATTACTTTCTACTGTAGTTACTTGTTCTTCTTCTAATGATGACGCTGAAGCGGATACAATCACCATAAAAATCAAAAACATAATTCCCATAGCAATAAGAACCCCTAATATTGCCGCTAATAATTCTCTTAAAAATTTCATATTCTATATTTTATTCTTTTGAAGATCTAAACTCAACTTATATCTTAAAATAAGTCGAACGTAACTCAATTAAGTTACATTTTATAATAAAATGTTTATAAATTGAACGACAAATATAACCTTTTATCTCTTGATTTTTTTTTCTTTGTAAAGCTAAAATGAAAATTAAACATACCACATATTTATCTTTAGGTAGCAACCTAGAGAATAAGCTTAAAAACCTACAACAAGCTTTGTTTTTAATTGGCGAACAAATTGGTAAAATCACTAAAGTATCTTCGGTGTATAAAACGAAGTCATGGGGCTTTGACAGTGATGATTTTTTAAATTGTTGCATTGAAGTAACTACTGGTTTAAGTCCAGAAAAAATATTAGAAAAGTCTTTAGAAATTGAAAATAGTTTAGGAAGAAACAGAAGTTTATCAAAGGATTATCAGGCAAGAACTATTGATATTGACGTCTTACTTTTTGATGATGAAATTATTGCTCATCAAAATTTAAATATCCCACATTTACGAATGCTTGAACGTAAATTTGTTTTAGTGCCTTTGGCTGAGATTGCACCAGATGCAATGCACCCTAAAGTAAAAGAAACCATTGCTACTTGTTTACAAAACTGTACGGATGATTCTGAAATTGAAAAAACAAGCTTGATTTTAAAAAGACCAATTTCTTTAGTAGAAAAATACAATTATATTGCCATTGAAGGTAACATTGGTTCTGGAAAAACTACTTTAGCTAACAAAATTGGAACTGATTTTAATGCAAAATTGGTTTTAGAACGTTTTGCTGACAATCCGTTTTTACCTAAATATTATGCCGACATGGAGCGTTATGCTTTTCCGTTAGAAATGAGTTTTTTGGCGGATAGATACCAGCAACTAAGTGATGATTTGGCACAATTTGATTTATTTAAGAGTTTTATTGTTTCAGATTACTACATTTTCAAATCGCTTATTTTTGCTCAAATATCTCTTTCTAAAGAAGAATACGCCTTGTACAAACGTATGTTTGATTTGATGTATAAAGAAATTACCAAACCCGATTTGTATATTTATTTATACCAAGACACAGAAAGTTTACTTCATAACATCAAAAAAAGAGGAAGAGACTTTGAACAAAATATAAAGCCTGAATATTTAGATAAAATCCACCAAGGGTATTCCAACTTTATCAAAACTGAACAAGATTTAAATACTTTAATTATTGATGTCTCTGAATTAGATTTTGAAAAAAATGAAGATGATTATCAAGAAGTTATTAGGCAAATTACTAATGCATAAAGCAATTAACACCTTCATTATCTTTTATTAACCTAATCAAAAATATAGTTAACTTGCAACTATAAAATATATAAACGCAATACGTTTATACAATAGTT